>NZ_JBEXCY010000318.1:0-9778 GCF_040605515.1 Dactylosporangium sp. NPDC005572
TGTGCGCCTGCGCGATCGCCCCGTGCAGCACGCCGGCGAGTGCGGAGGACACCGGGCGGGCCGCCCCGGCGTCACCGCTGGGTCATCGCCTAGCCACTCGTGACCCGCGAAGCGGCGTCCGCGACCGCGGCCGCCGGGTCGCCGCCGCCGACGACCGCGGCCTCGGCCTTGCCGAAGGGTGTCCACACCTTGCGCATCTGCGGGATGGACGGCACCAGCTCGCCGGTGCGGGCGACGTCGAGCACGGCCACCATGTCCGGGTCCGCGCGGACGACCACGTCGATGGCCGTGGCGAGCGCCGGCACCATCGGCCAGGCCGCGTAGAGGGCCATCTGCACCTCCACGGTGGTGGCCACCTCGAGCAGGAACTGCTCGGCGAGGGCCTTGTTCTTCGCGGCGCTGGACAGGTAGAACCCCTGGACCCGCACCAGCGGGCGGGCCGGCCGCCCGCCGGCGAACCCGGGCACCGGCGAGGCGGCCCACGTCGCCCGGGACAGCGGGCGCAGCAGCTCCATCACGAACGGGTGCAGGGCGACCATCGGCACCCGCCCGTCGGTCACCGTTCCCGAGATCTTGCCGAGGTCGAGGTACCGCTGCAGCGCACCGGAGCCGGTCTCGCCGAGCTCGGCGAGGCGCCGGAACGCGGCGACGGACGCGGGCGTGCCCAGGCCGGGCTGCGCGGGGTCGGCCGTGCCGTCGTCCTTCGTGGCGAAGAGATACCCGCCGGCCGACGTGTACAGCGGATAGACGTGCTCGAGGTCCCCGCCCTCGCCGACCGGCAGGCCCAGGACCTCGCTCGCCTTCCCGTCGACCACGAGCCGGCGGCCGGTGGCGACGAGGTCCTCGATGGTGGCCGGCGCCTCGGGTACCAGTTCGGTGTTGCGGTACAGCATGACGGTGGTGATACCGTGCGGCAGCAGGTACAGCTGCCCGTCGTACGTCCCGGCGCGGATCGACAGGGGCTCGAACCCGGCGCGCACCGGGTCGGGCAGCGCGATCGGCACGACCGCACCGGCGGCGACGAACTCCCCGGCGAACTGGTGCTCGCCGACGAAGATGTCGGGCCCCTTGCCGCCGCGGACGGCGCTGAGGAAGTCGTACCGCCGGTCGTCCGCCGTCCCCGCCCCGTCGAACTCGACGTGGATACCGTGCCGCTCGGCGAACTTCTCGGCGAACGGGCGCAGCGCCTCGGCCCGGTCGTCGTCGGCCCAGATCACCAGGGTCCCCGGCCGGCTGTGCCGGTCGTCGTCCACGTACGGCGGCGAGGGGCGGTGCTCACAGGCCACGAGCGCGGCGGCGAGGACGGCGGCGAGCACGAGCCGCGCAGCCCGCGGAAGTCGAAGACCGGACACGGCGCCGATTGTGGGGCGCACCGACACGGATGGCGCGCTTTGTGTCAGTCTCCCGCCACCGGATGTCAGGAAGAGCGTGTGTGCCGCCGGCCGTCTTACGAGGAGCGACCATGACAACCTTCAGCCCGTCCGACGACCTGCGAGCGGCGACGTTCGCCGGCGCGGACCTGCGCGACGCCCGGTTCGTCGGTGCCGACCTCTCCGGCGTCGTGATGCGGGGCATCGAGCTGCGCCGAGCCGAGATCGACTCACCCTGGCTGTTCGACGCGGACAACGTCCTGCTCGTCAACGGCGTCGACGTGCTGCCGTTCGTCGAGGCCGAGCTGAACCGCCGCTTCCCCGGCCGCGCCGACCGGCGCGCCGCCGATCCGGACGGCCTGCGCGCCGCCTGGGCGGCGCTGGAGCGGACCTGGGCGGCCACGCTCGCGCGCGCCGCGGCGATGCCGGCCGGCACGGTCGACGTGGCGGTCGGCGGCGAGTGGTCGTTCGCGCAGACACTGCGGCACCTGGTCTTCGCCACGGACCTGTGGCTCGGCCGGGCGATCCTGGAGCTCGACGAGCCCTTCCACCCCATCGGCCGGCTGGACACCGGCACCGAGCGCGACGGTGTGAGCGCGCCCGCCTTCAAGACGGCGCACCCGCCGTACGCCGAGGTGCTCCAGGTCCGGGCGGGCCGCGTCACGATGGTCCGCGACCTCCTCGACGCGGTCACACCCGACGCGCTGGCCGCGCCCCGCCGCAACCCCCACGCCCCCGAGCATCCGGAGACCGTGCGCTCCTGCCTGCACGTGATCCTCGAGGAGGAGTGGGAGCACCACCGTTACGCGGTCCGCGACCTCGACGCTCTCACCCACCGGCGTACCGTTGGAGTCGACGCGAGCCCGACGGGGGTGCGATCATGATCATCATGCGTGACGTCGTCCGGGTCGGCGTGCCGCCGATGTCGGCCTACCAGCACCTGGTGCACTTCGAGGAGTATCCGAGGTTCATGTCCTCGGTGCTGAGCCTGTCACCGCTCGACCGCTCGGTGGCGCGCATGGCCCTGGACATCGGCGGGCGACGGGTCGAGCTCGACGCGGTGCTCGACAGCACAGAGCCGGGTCGCCTGGTGCACTGGGACAGCGCGGTGCTCACCGAGACGTTCCGTCTGGAGGAGGCCGAGGGCCGGGGCACCGACGTGTTCGCGGTCGTCGAGCTCGACGACAGCCAGGTGGCGATGGTCGACTCGGCGCCCGAGACGGTCGTTCGAAATCGGCTCCGCGAGGACCTCAAGGGCCTCAAGCGCTTCTGCGAGGAGGCGGAACCGGACTGAGCGGCCCGCCACCGTCCCGCCGGGCTCACGCCACGGCGATGGTCCTGCCGGGCATCGGCTCCGCCAGCGCCGCCCGCCATGCGGGCGCACTGAACGCGTCGGCGAAGTACTGCGTCTCGTGGACCACGTGGTCTCGCGCGAACTCCATCAGGCTCACCGCATAGGTGGGCACGCCGTCATAGGTGATGATGCACTCGCTCACCCACCGGTTCGACCGCCCGGCGATCCGCAGGACGGTGAAGTGCCGCTCGGCTGGATGGCCGCCGCGCTGCGCGAGGATCGTCGCCCGGCCGCGGAAGCGTTCACCCGACTGTGGGTAGTCCAGGATCGCGTCCTCGGCGTAGATGGCGTGCTCCGCTTCGTTCTCCCCGGACTCCGACGCCCGCCAGTGTTCCTCGATGGCGGCCCTGGTCCGATCATTGGTCCGATCATCCGCGTCCATCGCCGTTGCCCCTCTGCCTGCTGCTGGGTCAGCGGCCCGCCGCCGGGCGGGCCTCGCCCAGGATCCAGTCTGCGCCGTCGCGCTCGATGCGGCAGTCCCAGCCCAGGCCGCGGAGCCGTTCGACGAGCGACGCCGGGTCGATGAACTGCTTGACGATGCGGAAGGTCCGGCCGTCCTGGAGGGTCCGCTCGACGATCTCGTCGCCGACCCAGGCCTCCTTCGCCTGCTCGTCGACGTGCTCGTCGAGGAACCACACCCGTCCGCCGTCCGCGAGCAGGCCCCGCAACTTGTCCCAGAACTCGGCGAACCGGCGCTCCGGCACGTGGGACAGCCAGGCGGAGAAGAAGACCACGTCGAACCGCTCGGCGGTGCTCCAGGCGAACACGTCGGCGACCTCGAAGGTGGCGCCCGGGGCGCGCTCACGGGCGATCGCGATCGTCTCGGGCGCCGCGTCGATCGCCAGCACCGAGCCGGCGTGGCCGGTCAGGGCCTCGGTCCACAGGCCGGTCCCGCAGGCGATCTCGAGCACGCGCCCGGCCGGTCGCATGCGTGCGACCAGCCGGGCGATCCGTTCCCGGGCCGCGGCGACGTCCCCGTACGCCGTCGCGTCGTACTCGCCGGCGCGGTGCCGGTAGTACCCGACCTGCTCGGCCAGGACGTCGTCGCTCATCAGCCCATCATGAGTCCTGGGCCTTGCCCGTGGTCACCCGGGCCAGGATCAGGGCCACCAGGATGATCAGGCCGTACACCGCCTGGATCCACTCGGCCGAGACGCCGGCCAGGGTCAGGATGTTGTCGATGAGGCCCAGCACCAGGACGCCACACAGGGCGCCGAACAGCGTGCCCTTGCCGCCGTCCATGCTCACGCCGCCGATGACCGCGGCCGCGAAGACCTTGAAGATCATGCCGTCGCCCTGGGCGGCGGCCACCGAGCCCAGGCGGCCGGTCATCAGCAGGCCGGCCAGTGCCGCCAGGAGGCCGCCGACGATGAACACGATCCACATGACCCGGTCGCTGCGGATACCGGCGGCCCGGGCCGCGTCGACGTTGCCGCCGATGGCGTAGACGGCGCGGCCGTGCCGGAACCAGCCCAGCGCCGCGATGCCGGCCGCGAACAGGCCCGCGCACAGCCAGATCGACAGCGGCAGGCCCAGCCAGGTGGCGTTGCCGAGGTACGTCACCGATGGCGGCAGCTCGAAGAGGCTCTGCCCGCCGGTGATGCCGATCTGTAGGCCCCGCAGCGTGATGAGCATGCCGAGCGTCACGATGAACGCGGACAGCCCGAACCGGAGGATGAGCAGGCCGTTGAGGGCGCCGACGAGCAGGCCGACCAGCAGAATGATCGGCACGGCGAGGGCGGAGGACCATTCGGTGCCGATGCCGTTGCTGGCGGCCGGGATCACCAGGACGACGCCGAGCGCCGGGGCCAGGCCGACCGTGGACTCCAGGGACAGGTCGAACCGGCCGCCGATGAGGATCAGCGTCTCGGCGAGCACGAGCAGCGACAGCTCGGTCTGCTGCTGCAGGACGTTGACCAGGTTGTTCCGGGACAGGAACACCGGGTCGATCAGCGCGCCCACGATGAGCAGCACGATGATTGCCGGCACGAGCGTGAGGTCCCGCATGCGGGCGAGCCTCGGGACGGTGCGCCGGCGGCCGGCGACGGGGGCCGGGGCGGTGGTGGTCATTCGGAGACTCCTTCGACGGCGGCGACCACGTCGGTGTCGCTCCAGCCGGCCTGCAGTTCGGCGGTGACCCGCCCGTGGAACATGACGAGGACCCGGTCGCAGTGGCGCAGGTCGTCCAGCTCGTCGGAGACCATCAGGACGCCGGTGCCGGCGTCGGCGGCCGTGCGGACGGCGCCGAGCAGGGACTCCTTCGAGCGGACGTCGACGCCCGCGGTCGGGTTGATGAGGACCAGGAGGCGCGGGTCGGTGCTCAGGGCGCGCGCGAGGACGACCTTCTGGGCATTCCCGCCGGACAGGCTGCCGACCGGCGCTTCGGGACCTTCGGTGCGGATGTCGTACCGCTGGATGAACCCTTCGGCGACGGCCCGTCGACGGCTCGGCACGATGGCGCCCGCGGGACCGAGCCGGTCGGCGATCGGCAGGGTGGCGTTCTCGCCGACCGACAGCAGGGAGATCAGCCCCTCGCGGTGCCGGTCCTGCGGCACCAGGCCGATCCCGGCGGCGAGCGCGGCCGGGACGCTGCCCGGCCGTACGGTCGTCGCGCCGACCGTGATCGTGCCGGCGGTCGCCTTGCGCAGGCCGCCGACGGTCTCGGCGAGGGACACCTTGCCGCTGCTGCCGGAGCCGGTGACGCCGACGATCTCGCCGGCCCGGACGGTCAGGTCGAGCGGCTCGTAGGCGCCGTCGAGGGCGAGGCCGGTCAGCCGCAGGGCGGTGTCCGCGGTCTCGGCCACCGGCGGGCGCGGCGCGACGGTCGTGAGCCCGACCGCCTCACCGGTCATCGCCGCGACGAGCGCGTCGTGCCCGACGTCGGCCACGGACTCGGTGAGGACCCACCGGGCGTCGCGAAGCACGGTGACCGTGTCGCACACGCGGTACACCTCCTGGAGATGATGGGAGATGAACAGCATGGTGACGCCCGAGGCGCTCAGGTTGCGGAGCCGCTCGAAGAGCCGGTCGATGCCGGTGGCGTCGAGGCGGGCGGTCGGCTCGTCGAGGATGATGAACCGGGCACCCTGCGACAGGGCCCGGGCGATCTCCACGAGCTGGCGCTGCTCGACGTCGAGGTCGCCGGCCAGGGCGCCGGGGTCGACGTCGACGGCGTACTCGCCGAGGAGATCGTTGGCTCTGGCGCGCAGGGCACGCCAGCGGATCGGGCCCCGGTCGGTCTGCCGGTTGAGGAACAGGTTCTCGGCGACGGTCAGTGACGGAATGATCGTGGAGCGCTGGAACACGCAGGCGACCCGCTGCCGCCACGCGGCCCGGTCGGCGACCGGGGGCGCGGCGGCGCCGGCGAAGCGGATCTCGCCGCCGTCCGGCCGGTGCAGGCCGGTGAGCAGCGACACGAGGGTCGACTTGCCGGCGCCGTTGCGCCCGACCAGGGCGTGCGTCTCACCCGGCGCGATCCGCAGGGTCACGTTCGACAGCGCCGTGGTGGCGCCGAAGTGCTTGGACACTTCGAGCGCCGCCACGGCCGGTTGTTCGACGGTCATCATTTACCGATCTGGTTTCCCCACAACGCCGTGTCGTCGACGTTGTCCTTGGTGACGAGCGGGGCGGGCAGCTGGTCCTCGAGGACGCCGTCGCGGACCTTGACGATCGTGCTGTCGTGGTCGGTCTTGCCGGGCTGGAACGTCTTGCCCTCGACGGCCGCCTTGGCGTAGTAGAGCGCGTACTTCGCGTAGAGGTCGGCCGGCTGGGAGACGGTCGCGTCGATCTCGCCCTTGCGGATCGCGTCGAACTCCTGCGGGATGCCGTCGTTGGAGACGATGAAGATGTGCTTGGGGTCGGTCGGCGGCACCAGCAGGTTCTTCGAGCGCAGCAGCTGCAGGGTCGGGGCCAGGAACACGCCGCCGGCCTGCATGTAGATGCCGTTGATGTCGGGGTGCTGGGCGAGGCGGGTCTGCAGCGCGGCGGACGCCTTCGCGCCCTCCCACTCGGTCGGCTCGGCGAAGACCGTGATGCCGGGGAACTTGTCCTTCATGCATTCGGCGAACGCCTCGGAGCGGTCCCGGCCGTTCACCGACGACAGCGAACCCTGGAACTCGATGACCTTGCCCTTGCCACCGAGCTTCTGGCCGAGGAACTCGCACGCCTTCTGGCCGTACGCCCGGTTGTCGGCGCGCACGACCATGTAGACGTTGCCCTTGTCGGGGCGGGTGTCCACGGTGACCACGGGGATCTTCTTCTGCTCCAGGGTGGTGAGGGTGGTGGCGATGGCGCCGGTGTCCTGCGGTGCCATCACGATCGCCTTCGCGCCCTGGCTCGTCAATGCCTGGGTGTTGGCGACGAGCTTGGCGATGTCGTTCTGCGAGTTGGTCGGCGTCATCAGGTTGATGCCGGTGTCCTTGGCGAACTGCGGGATGTACTTCGCGTAGCTGTTCCAGAAGTCGGAGTCGGCGCGCGGCAGGTCGACCGCGATGGGCGGGCTGTTGTTGTCGGAGGTGCTCTTCGGGTCCGCGGAGTCGCTACAGGCAGCGAGGCTCACGACCAGGGCGGCGGCGGCGATTGCCGGCAGGATTCTCATGGGAGTCCTCAGGGGGTGTTGGTGGGGTTCCAGATGGGGCCGTCCGGATAGGCGTAGCGGGCCCGGCTCTCCGCCCGCATGGTGGAGCTGAACCCGGGGGCCGTCGGCGCGAGGTAGCGGCCCTCGCGCAGCTGGACCGGGTCCGTGAAGTGTTCGTGGAGATGGTCGACGTACTCGATCACGCGGTTGTCCATGGACCGGGAGACGGCCACGTAGTCGAACATGGAAAGGTGCTGGACGAGCTCGCACAGCCCGACGCCGCCGGCGTGCGGGCAGACCGGCACCCCGAACTTGGCGGCGAGCAGCAGGATCGCGATGTTCTCGTTCACCCCGGCGACGCGGGCGGCGTCGAGCTGGACGAACGAGACGGCGTCGAGCTGCAGCAGCTGCTTGAACACGACCCGGTTCTGCACGTGCTCGCCGGTCGCGACCGGGATCGGGGCGATCCTCCGCGCGATCTCGGCGTGCCCGACCACGTCGTCGGGGCTGGTCGGTTCCTCGACCCACCACGGATGGTAGGGCGCGAGCGCCCTCACCCACTCGACGGCGGCGTCGACGTCCCAGCGCTGGTTGGCGTCGACCGCGATCCGCACGTCGGGCCCGCAGACCTCGCGGGCGATCCGCATGCGGCGCAGGTCGTCCTCGAGGTCCGCGCCGACCTTGAGCTTGATCTGGGTGAAGCCGGCGTCGATGGCCTCGCGGCACAGGCGGGTCAGCTTCTCGTCGGAGTACCCCAGCCAGCCGGGTGAGGTGGCGTAGGCCGGGTACCCCTGGTCCAGCAGTGTCGCGATGCGCTCGGCCCGGCCCTCGGCGCCCGGGCGGAGCAGCTCCAGCGCCTCGTCCCGCGTGAGGGCGTCGGTGAGGTACCGGAAGTCGACGAGGTCGACGAGCTCCTCGGGGGTCATCGAGCCGAGCAGCTGCCACAGCGGCAGCCCGGCCCGCTTCGCCTTGAGGTCCCACAGCGCGTTGACGACGGCGGAGATGGCCATGTGCATGACGCCCTTCTCCGGCCCGAGCCAGCGCAGCTGCGAGTCGTGGACCAGCTCCCGCCAGAGTCCGCCGAGGTCATCGAGGACCTCCTTGGTGAGCCGGCCCACGAGGTACGGTCGCAGGGCGTGGATGGCGGCGGTCTGCACCTCGTTGCCCCGGCCGATGGTGAAGGCGAACCCGTGGCCCTCGCGCCCGTCCTCCGCGTCCGTGCGCAGCACGACGTACGCGGCGGAGTAGTCGGGGTCGGGGTTCATCGCGTCGGAGCCGTCGAGGTGCTGTGAGGTCGGGAACCGTACGTCGTAGGTGTCCAGCGACACAAATCGGCTCGTCATTCGGTTCCCGTCCTAGGTGCGTGTTTCGGATACATCCGATGTTTAGCAGGATCATGGCGCCGAGGGCAAGGGGCAGTTTTGGGCTTTTGTTCACGAGAACTGAAGTCCGGTCAGCATCTTGACGAATCGAGACCTCCGATGTTCACTCTGCTTTGAGGGTTGTCCATGGTTCGATGAGCGGACCCACCGCTCCGGGGACCTGCGGACAGCACCCCGCAGCGTGACGCCGACGCGCCGCGGGGTGGGTGCCGACCGCCGGGCGCCCGGCGGCCGGCACCGATACCCGCATGCCCGTGCACCCGCTCGAGGTGCCCGGGCCTTTCGGCGTGCCCGGGTCGCCACGATGGCGTGCATGCCACAGGGGCGCGGACCGGCGGTCCGCGCCCCTGTGCACGTTCCTAGGCGGTTGCCAGGCTGAACTTCTCCCACGGGCCGATCGCGTCGCGGTTGGCGATCAGCGCGGCGTTGCCGCCGTTCTCGGCCACGACGTACTTGTTGTTGACGGTCGCCTGGAAGCTCACGGTCCCGTCCGAGTTGTTGATCAGCCGGAACGTCTCCCACGCGCCGGCCGCGTCGCGGTTGGCGATGAGCGGGTTGGCGCCGGCGTTCTCCGCGCAGACGAACTTGTTGTTCACCCGCGCCCGCAGGGCCACGTTGCCCCCGCCGAGGTCGACGACGTCGAACCGCTCGTTCGCGCCGACCGCACTCGCGTTCGCGATGAGCGGCGACGCCCCGGCGTTGGCCGCCGAGACGAACAGGTTGTTCGCGCCGGCCCGCAGCGAACTGCCGCCGCTCCCGCCGCCGGTGGTGGCCACGCGCAACGATGAGATCGCGTCGTTGTTGCCGGTGTTGATGAGGTTCGGGTTGTCGGCGGTGAAGGTCCAGGACGTGCCCGTGAACCCGCCGTTGCTGTAGCCGGTGACCGTGTAGCCGGACGGCACGCGGATGGAGGAGATGCTGTCGTTGGCGATGCCGGCCGACTGCAGCTGCGCGAGGTCGTAGTTGCCGGCGCCCAGGGTCACCGCGCCGCCGGAGAAGTTGATGTCGGAGTAGAACGTCGGGCCGTTGCCCCCGCCTCCACCGCCCGGGCCGGTGCCGAGCGTCGACGCGGTGCCCGACAGCGACTTCACGCCAT
>NZ_JBEXCY010000319.1:0-9514 GCF_040605515.1 Dactylosporangium sp. NPDC005572
GGGCGGCGGGCAGCGACCCAGCCGGCCGGGGGTGGTGTGGGGAAGCTCCACGCCCGGCCGGCGACGCCGTCGCCGGTGCCGTTCGAGGAACGATCCGCGTGTCGCTGCGACTCCCCCCGCGGTGGCACGGCACCACCAGGGCACTGACCCGCCGACGCACCACCGAGGGAGAGCACCGATGCCGACGAACCGTTCGACCAGCTCGTCCAACGTCAGCCGATTCCCGGCTGCCGTGCCGGCCGGTGGCGCGTCCCGGCAGCAGCTTCCGGTGCCCGCCCATGCGCTTCCCCACCGCACTCCGCGGGAGCTGCTGACCCTCGCCCGGCACGGGCTCGAGGAGGCGGCCGAGATCCGCACCGACGGCATGCGCTATGCGACGGCCCACCTGGCGGCGCTGCGCGCGGCGGCCGCGGTGCTCGCGGCCCGGGCCGTTCCCGCCGCACCCGGCCGGCGCAGCCGCGTGACGAGCGTCTGGTCGCTGCTGGTGCTCGTGGCACCGGAGCTGACCGAGTGGGCGGCGTTCTTCGCCGCCGGCGCCAGCAAGCGTTCGGCCGCCGAGGCCGGCATCCCGCGGGTGGTCTCCGCCCGCGAGGCCGACGACCTCATGCGCGCCGCGGAGCAGTTCATCGCCGTCGTCGAGGTGGGCCTGGGCCTGTCCTATCAGCCACGCCTGGAGGGCCTGGCCAGCTGAACCGGTCCGGCCCGGCCCCGGGGGGAGATCTGCCGCTCCACCCCGGGCGGGCCGGACGGCCCCGCACGGCGCCGGACCATCGCGCCGTGGGGGCCTCCCGGTGACGCCGGGCCCTGGCCGTCGTCCTGTGGCTCGGGTGGTCGCGGAGCGGTCCGGTCCGGGTGGGCCGGGCGCCGCGGGGATGACGGCGGGTGGAGCGAACAGCACGACAGTGGGGGAGCAGGTGCCGTGGCTGGCATGTCGGCTTCGGCGGCCGCCGAGTTCTACGACGACGCCTATGACGATCCGCATGAGGGGTGGCACGACGACCTCCATGACGGCTCGGACGGGCGCGTCTTCGGCCGCTCGCCCGTTACCCGTCTTGATGCATCCGGTCGCGCGCAACCTCTGTCTGATTTGTCCGCCTATCACCGGGAAGGTCCGCGGACGCCGCGGCGGATCGACCGGTTGGCGGCGGTGCGGGCCGCGGGGCTGGGCGGGGTGGTGCGACCGGCCAGTGAGCACGCGGCCGAGGTGGGTGGGGTCACGCGGACCCTGCCGGTGCTCTCCGAGCTGCGGGCCCTCCTGCCCGGGGGCGGGCTGCGGCGGGGGGCCACGATCGCGGTGCACACCTCGTCGGTGCTGCTGGCGTTGCTCGCCGCGGCGTCGCGGGCGGGGTCGTGGTGTGCGGTCGTGGGGTTGCCGGCGCTCAGTCCGGTTGCCGCGGCCGAGATGGGGATCGCGCTGGATCGGCTGGCGCTGGTGCCGTACCCGGGGACCGAGTGGACCACCGCCGTCGCCGCGCTGCTCGACGGGCTCGACATCGTCGTCGCGGCGCCGCCGGGGCCGATCGCGCCGGCCGTCGCCGGGCGGCTGGCCGCGCGGGCCCGGCAGCGGGGGAGCGTGCTCATGCCGGCCGGGCCGTGGGCCGGGGCGGACCTGACGGTTGCGCCGGTCCGCGGGGCGTGGGACGGGCTCGGCGCCGGCCGGGGCCGCCTGCGCTGCCGGGAGATGACCATCCAGGCCCGCGGCCGCGGCGCGGCGGCTGCCCCGCGCGAGGTCACGCTCTGGCTGCCCGCGCTGGAGGGCGTCCTGCCACCGGTCAGCCGCCCGTTCGCCGACCGCCCGGTCGAGGCGGGGAGCGAGGCCGGCCGCCCCCTGGCCGCGGTGGGTGGGGACAGTGCCGGCCGCGGCGGGCGGCCCGTTGGCGCGGTGGGGAGTCGCGACGCGGTGGGCGGGGACGGTGCCGGCCGCGGCGGGCGGTCCGTGGTCGCGGTGGGCGGGGGCGGCGCCGGCCGTGGTGGGCGGCCCGTGGGTGCGGTGGGGAGCCGCGACGTGGTGGGCGGGGACGGCCCCGGCCGCGGCGGGCGGTCCGTGACCGCGGTGGGCGGGGAGGGCGCCGGGCGCGGCGGGCGGTCCGTGGGCGGGGACGGGGCTGGCCGTGATGGGCGGCCCGTTGGCGCGGTGGGCGGAGATGGGGACGGCCGTGGTGGGCGGCCGGTGGGCGTGGTGGGGAGCGAAGACGCGGCCGGCGGGGATGGCGGCGGGCGTGCCTCCGCGGGCGAGGTCGAGCGGGCGGGGGACGGTGCGGTTGTGGCGTTGCGGTGGGTGGGGTGACGAACGGCGTGCGGACGATGGTGATCTGGTGTCCTGACTGGCCGGTGATCGCGGCCGAGATCGTGGACGGGTATCCGGCGCGGGAGGCCGTGGCCGTCATGCATGCCAACCGGGTGCTGGCCACGTCGCCGGCCGCGCGGGAGGAAGGGGTGCGGCGGGGGCTGCGGAAGCGGGAGGCGCAGGGGCGGTGCCCGCACCTCATCGTGCTCGAGCACGACCCGGCGCGGGACATGCGGGCGTTCGAGCCCGTGCTGATGGCCGTCGAGGCGCTCGCGCCCGGGGTCGAGACGCTGCGGCCGGGGGCCTGTGCGCTCGCGGCGCGCGGGCCCGCGCGGTACTACGGCGGGGAGGAGGCGGCCGCCGAGCGGCTCGTCGAGCACGTGGCGCAGCAGTGTGGGGTGGAGGCGCAGGCCGGGATCGCCGAGGGGACGTTCGCGGCGGGGCTCGCGGCGCGGGCCGGGGTCATCGTGCCGGCCGGGGAGACGGCCGGGTTCCTCGCGGAGCTGAGCGTGAGCGCGCTCGGCCGGCCGGCGCTGGTCGACCTGCTGCGGCGGCTCGGGATTCACACGCTCGCGGAGTTCGCGGCGCTGCCGGGCGGGGACGTGCTGGCGCGGTTCGGGTTCGACGCGGCGCTCGCGCACCGGCTCGCCGGCGGGCGGGACGAGCGGCCGCTCGCCCCGCGGAAGGCCCCGCCGGACCTCGACGTGGCCGAGACGTTCGAGGAGCCGGTCGACCGGGTCGACGCCGCCGCGTTCGCGGCGCGAGCGCTCGCCGAGCGGCTCCACGACCGGCTGGCCTCGCACGGACTGGCCTGCACGCGGCTGGCGATCGAGGCGACCACCGAGCGCGGCGAGGAGCTCGTGCGCACCTGGCGGCACGACGGGCTGCTCGGCGTCGGGCAGATCGCCGACCGGCTCCGCTGGCAGCTCGACGGCTGGCTGCGGGGGCGCAACCACCGGCCGACGGCCGGGATCATCCGGCTGCGGCTGATCCCGGAGGGGGTGGTCGAGCACCTCGGGCTGCAGCCGGGGCTCTGGGGCGAGGCCGGCGAGGAGCGCGACCGGGCGCACCGGGCGCTGACCCGGGTGCAGGGGCTGCTCGGGCCGGACGCGGTGCTCACCGCGGTGCTCGACGGCGGGCGGGCCGACCAGCGCCGGATCCGGCTGGTGGCCTTCGGCGACGAGCGGGTCGCGCAGGGCGTCGAGGCGCCGTGGCCCGGGCGGCTGCCGGCGCCGTCACCGGCCACCGTCTACGTGGAGCCCCTGCCCGCCGAGGTGCTCGACGCCGGCGGGGCGGTCGTGGGGGTCAGCGGAAGGCTCGCGCTCACGGCGGTACCGGCGCGGATGAAGATCGACAAGGAACCGGAGGCGGTCGAGATCGTGGCCTGGGCCGGGCCGTGGCCGGTCGACGAGCGGTGGTGGGACGACGGCGAGGCCCGCCGGTGCGCCCGGTTCCAGCTGCGGCTGGCCGACGGGCGGGCGGTCCTGGCGGTCCTGGAGCACGGGGTGTGGCGAGTGGAAGCGCTGTACGACTGACATGGGATTCAACAATCCGGACGTGCCGTGGTCGGAGCTGGAGCGCTGGCTCTCGGGGCGCAAGCGCGAGCGCCGGCCCGACGCGAAGGGCTGGGAGCACCCCGGCGAGGACTACCACCCCGACGTGCTCTCGGCCGACCACGGCGACGGCGGCGACTCCCCGGCGTGGTCGCGCAAGCGGCAGGAGTACACCCCGCCGCCCCTGCGGAAGCCGGAGACGGCGGTGCCGTACGCCGAGCTGCACGCGCACAGCAACTTCAGCTTCCTCGACGGGGCCAGCCACCCCGAGGAGCTGGCGGAGGCCGCGGTCCGGCTGGGGCTGGAGGCCGTCGCGATCACCGACCACGACGGGTTCTACGGCGTCGTGCGCTTCGCCGAGGCCGCCCGCGCGCTGGAGATCCGCACCGTCTTCGGGGCGGAGCTGTCGCTGGGCCTGCCGGGGCCGCAGAACGGCGAGCCCGACCCGCTCGGCCGGCACCTCCTGCTGCTCGCGCGGGGGCCCGAGGGGTACGCCCGGCTCTCCCGGATCATCAGCGAGGCGCACCTGCGCGGCGGGGAGAAGGGCAGGCCGGTCTACGACCTGGAGGAGACCGCGGCGGCGCTGCGCGACCACGCGCTGCTGCTGACCGGCTGCCGGAAGGGCCACGTGCCGGCCGCCCTGCTGCGCGACGGGGTCGGCGCGGCCCGGGCCGAGCTGGACCGGCTGGTCGCGCTGTTCGGGCCGGAGTCGGTGGCGGTCGAGCTCACCGCGCACGGCGACCCGCTCGACGACGAGCGCAACGACGCGCTCGCGGACCTGGCGCTGGAGTTCAAGCTCCCGGTGGTCGCCACGAACAACGTCCACTACGCCGCGCCGGGCCGCCGCCGGCTGGCCACCGCGCTCGCCGCCGTGCGGGCCCGGCGCAGCCTCGACGAGATCGACGGCTGGCTGCCCGCCGCCGGCTCGGCGCACCTGCGCTCCGGCGCGGAGATGGCCGCCCGCTTCGCGGCCTATCCCGATGCGGTACCGCGGGCCGCCGCGTTCGGCGCCGAGCTCGCCTTCGACCTCCAGCTGGTCGCGCCGAGCCTGCCGGACTACCCGGTGCCCGAGCCGGGGATGTCGGAGATGGCGTGGCTGCGGCACCTGACGATGCGCGGCGCCGCCGTGCGGTACGCCGGCAACGACCGGGCGTACGCGCAGCTGGAGCACGAGCTGGCGCTCATCGAGGAGCTGAACTTCCCGGGGTACTTCCTGGTCGTCCACGACATCGTGGAGTTCTGCCGGCAGCACGACATCTACTGCCAGGGCCGCGGCTCGGCGGCCAACTCGGCGGTCTGCTACGCGCTCGGCATCACCAACGTCGACGCCGTGCGGTGGGGGCTGCTGTTCGAGCGCTTCCTGTCGCCGGAGCGCGACGGCCCGCCGGACATCGACATCGACATCGAGTCCGACCAGCGGGAGCAGGTCATCCAGCACGTGTACCAGAAGTACGGCCGGACCTACACGGCCCAGGTCGCCAACGTCATCTCGTACCGCCCGAAGTCCGCCGTCCGGGACATGGCCAAGGCGTTCGGGCACTCGCCCGGGCAGCAGGACGCCTGGAGCAAGCAGGTCGAGCGGTGGGGCGGCGTGAGCACCGCGGAGCTGGACGAGATCCCCGGGCCGGTCGTCGACTTCGCCAACGAGCTGCTCACGTTCCCGCGGCACCTGGGCATCCACTCCGGTGGCATGGTCATCTGCGACCGGCCGGTCATCGAGGTCTGCCCCGTCGAGCACGCCCGCATGGAGCACCGCACGGTCCTGCAGTGGGACAAGGACGACTGCGCCTCGGTCGGGCTGGTCAAGTTCGACCTGCTGGGGCTCGGGATGCTGTCGGCGCTGCGGTACGCCTTCGAGATGATCGACTCGACGCTGGACATCGCGCACATGCCGCTCGACGACGCCGAGGTCTACGACATGCTGTGCCGGGCCGACTCGGTCGGGGTCTTCCAGGTGGAGAGCCGGGCGCAGATGGCCACCCTGCCGCGGCTCAGGCCACGGACGTTCTACGACCTGGTGGTGGAGGTGGCGCTGATCCGGCCCGGCCCGATCCAGGGCGGCTCCGTCCACCCCTACATCCGGCGGAAGAACGGGCTGGAGAAGGTGACGTACCCCCACCCGCTGCTCGAGGCGTCGCTGGAGAAGACGCTGGGCGTGCCGCTGTTCCAGGAGCAGCTCATGCAGATGGCGATCGACGTCGCCGGGTTCACGCCGGCCGAGTCCGACGAGCTGCGCCGGGCGATGGGGTCGAAGCGCTCGATGGAGCGGATGGAGCGGATCCGGACCCGGCTGTACGAGGGGATGGCCGCCAACGGCATCACCGGCGCGCTCGCCGACGAGCTGTTCGACAAGCTGGCCGCGTTCGCCAACTACGGCTTCCCGGAGAGCCACGCGATGAGCTTCGCCTACCTGGTGTACGCGAGCGCCTGGCTCAAGCGCTACCACCCGGCGGCGTTCTGCGCGGCGCTGCTCAACGCGCAGCCGATGGGCTTCTACTCGCCGCAGTCCCTGGTCGACGACGCCCGCCGGCACGGGGTCACGGTGGTGCGCCCGGACGTCAACGCCAGCAACGCCAAGGCGACGCTGGAGCCGCCGGTCGACGCGGAGGTGCCCGGCGCCGGGCCGTCCGGGTGGGGGCGCGGCGGGCCGGTGGTCCGGCTCGGCCTGTCGGCGGTGCGCTCGCTCGGCGACGCCGTGGCCGAGCGCGTCGAGGCGGAGCGTGCGAGCGGCGGGCGGTACATCTCGATGAGCGATCTGGCGAGACGCGCCGGCCTGACGACCACGCACCTGGAGGCCCTGGCGACCGCGGACGCCTTCGCCGGCCTGGGCCTGACCCGCCGGGAGGCCCTCTGGTCGGCGGGCGCGGCGGCCCGGGAGACGGCGGGCCGCCTGCCGGGCACGACGGGCGGCGTCGAGGCCCCCATGCTGCCGGGGATGGACGCCGTGGAGCGCATGGTGGCCGACGTGTGGGCGACCGGCCTGGCACCCGACGCCCACCCGGCCCAGTTCGCCCGCGACCACCTGGACCGCATCGGGGCACTCTCCATCGCGGCCCTCCAGGACGTCCCGCACGGCCGCCGGATCTCGGTCGGCGGGATCGTCACCCACCGGCAGCGCCCGGCGACGGCCGGTGGGGTGACGTTCATCAACCTGGAGGACGAGACGGGCATGCTCAACGTGACCTGCACGCCCGGTCTCTGGCACCGGTACCGCAGGGTGGCCCGCACGGCGAACGCGCTGGTCATCCGCGGCATCCTGGAGAAGGCGGAGGGCGTGCTCAACCTGCGGGCCGACCACCTGAGCCCGCTGCCGCTGCCGGTCCGCTCCCCGTCCCGCGACTTCCGCTGACCACCCGCGGCGTCAGGAGGCCGGGAGGCGGTTCCAGTCGGCGGCGAACTTCGACGGGTCGAACGGGTCGGCCTTGATCGGGATCTCGCCGCCCGGCTGCATCACCGACACGCGTTCCAGCGGGACGGCCACCTGGGCGCCGCCGGCCGACGGCGGGCGGCCCTCGATCTGGATGTGGAACTGGGCGTTGTACACCGGGCGCCCCTGCTGGTCCAGCGCGCCCGTGAACTCGGCGCTGAGCACCCGGGCCACGCCCGGGACGCCCGTGGCCAGGATCTGCTGCTTCATCCGCTCCAGCTCGGCCGGGTCGTTCGGCAGCACGGGCGGCACGGGCGGCGGGGTCGCGGGGATGCCCAGGGCGTGCAGGGCGGCCAGCGGGTCGGGGGTCATCGCCGAGGTGGCGGACCAGTCGACCAGGAGCTTCTCCCGGTCCTGCGGGTCGACCAGCACCGTCAGGGGCAGGCCCGAGGTCACCCGGGACAGCAGCAGCATCGGGATGACCTCCCTGCGGCGCACGTCGTACGTGCCGTGGCCGGGGCAGGTCACCCGCAGGTCGAGCGCCACCTGGGGCTGGTTGTTGATGAGGACCCCGGTCTGGCGGGCCTGCAGCACCTGGGCGGTGCCGGCGACGCCGTTCTCCTGGAGGCGGCGGCCCTCGGCGTACTTCTTGAGGAACCGGACGCCGACGAGCACCATGATCACACCGGAGAGGAGGAGGAAGCCGCCCACGATCATCAGCGTCGTCCCGGCGGAGGACAGCGACTCCACGGTCGACATGGTGAGCAGGACGGCGCCGACGACGAACTCGACCGCGGCGACGAAGAACATCACGTACGCCGAGAAGCGGTTGGCGGAGAGGGTCATGGGGCGATGGTCGGGGAATCGACCACCGTCCGCAGTCATCTGGCTGACGGCTCGCTCGGGGAGGGCTGCCGGCGGCCGGTCCACCAGAGCCAGAACAGGCCGATGAGCGGGAGCACCAGGGGTACGAAACCGTATCCCTGACCGAAGTCGGACCAGACGGTGGCGTCGGGGAAGGCGTCCGGGTCGACGATGCTCGCCGTGCCGACCGCGAGCACGCCCAGCAGCTCGAACCCGACGGCCGCGAACGCGACCCGCCGGGAGGTGGGGGTGGAGCGGGCCAGGGCGACGGTCGCGACGACGTACACGACCGCGGCCAGGGCGGAGAGGCTGTACGCGAGCGGCGCCTCGTCGAACTTCGACGCGATCTGCACGCCCGCCCGGGCACCCGCGGACAGGGCGAAGACCCCGTAGATGCCGACCAGCACGCGGCCGGGGCCCTTGTTCAGTGATTCAGCCATAGATCTGTCCGAGTCGCAGGATGAGCACCGGCACGATGACCGCGGCGGCGCCGATGATCAGTGAGCCCCAGCGGGTCGGCTCCATCCGGGCCAGCACCGCCGCCGCCGGTGGGAACAGGGCGGCCGTCAGCAGGTAGCCGATCAGGGTCACCTGCTCGCCGCCCTCGGCCGGCCCGCCGCCCCGGGCGAGCCCGACGACCAGGGCCACCACCTGCACGAGCACCAGGACGCCGACGGCGGTGAGGCCGAGGAAGAGCGGCCGGTCGGGGGCACGGTGCCGGAAGAACTCCACGAACGCCCAGGCGGCCAGCGCCAGTGACAGCACGTGGATGGCGACAGCCAGCGGCCCGATCACGGCGGACAGCGTATCCGGCGGCTCGTGGAGCGCCCGGAGCGGGCCAAGTGTCGCCTACTTGCCTATATCCCGGTGGCACGTTCTGGGGATTCGCATGGTCCACTAGGCACGTAACGTTCTGTGTAACGCAGACAGCGACCAGAGACCTGGGGGAACACCGAATGAGCGACGGCTTCGACACCGGCGGCGACCTGGACTACGGCCACTACGAGGCCGGCGCCGACAGTGCGGACCTCGAGCAGCTGCACACGGCTTCGGGCAGCGAGGCTGACTACAACAGCGACTTCAACGTGTACGAGCAGGACACGGAGTCGGCTGAGTCGACCGACTTCCAGCAGGGCAGCCACGTCGAGATCGAGAGCCCCGACGGCGCCCGCTACGAGGAGACCAACTTCACGAACTACAGCAACGACCAGTTCGACTCGAACCACATCTTCGCCGCCGAGGGCTCGGAGTCGGGCCACGAGGCCCAGTTCTCGGAGCTCGACGCGCTGCGTCAGTCGTTCGACTCGTCCTTCGCCGAGGGCACCGAGCTGCACACCGACGGTGGCGGCCAGCTGGGCGTTGCGTCGAACTAAGCACCAGACCGCCGGCGGGGCGCGCCCCCCCCCCCCGGAGGGGGCCCCCCCCGCCCGCTTCCGCCAGGGG
>NZ_JBEXCY010000320.1:0-9509 GCF_040605515.1 Dactylosporangium sp. NPDC005572
CCGCGGGGGGGGGGCGGGGCGCGCCCCCGGGGGGGGGGGGGAGCGCGGGGCCGCGGGCCCCCCCGACCCCGGCGGTGTCGCCGAGCTCGACGCCGAGCGTGAACGCGGCGCGGCCACCGGCGGGGACGCGTGCGTCGAGAGCCGAGTGCCGCAGGGTCATGACGGCCGAGGGCTCGGCCGGCTGCGGCGGCATCCAGCCCCACTCGGCGAGCGGCACGCGGCCCGGCCGGCCGGCGTGCAGCCGGGGCCGCAGGGCGATGTCGGTGTCGCGGTCGCCGCGGTTGTCGACCTGGATCTCGAGCGTGTACCCGCCGGCGCCGTGCCGCGGCGTGAGCCGGCTGCGCACGGCGAGCGAGACGAGCCGGCCGTCACGGTGCTGGTGGAAGGTGCCGTGGCGGTCGATCCGGTCCGGCCGCCAGGTGCCGCCGCCGGCGAGCAGGCCGAGACCGAACCCGGCGATGCCCGGCCGGACACCGTCGCCGGCCGGCCGGCCGTCGATGTCGAACTCGACGGTCAGCGAACTGTCCGGGGCCGCGTAGGGCGGGGCGAAGCAGCCGCTCACCCCGCAGACCGTGCCGGGCAGGGCGTGGGCGGCGGTCCAGCCGCTGGTGACCCAGAGCTGGTCCGGCGCCTGATGCCGGCGGAGGTCGAACGCGAAGTCGGACAGTGAATAGCCTGCGGACATGCCGGTTCCCCAAGGGTGTCGGTGAATGCGAACGGGGGACCGGCGAGGCCCGCGAGGGTTCGGACACGGAGCTTGCCATCCCGGCGTACCGATGCGCAACGGCGGCCCGGTTACCGCGATGTTTCGCCGGGGCATTGCGATTGGACCGGTCCACTGCTAGCGTCCGGCACAGGCGTTGGACCGTTCCAACGCGGCGACCGGCGACCCACGCATCTCGGTGCCTCCTCCAGCGGAGGCGCGTTCCACCCCGCGTTCCACAATGGAGCCCACGGCTACCCACCGACCAGACCGGAGGCCGGCGTGCGAAAGCTGACGATACGTGACATCGCCCAGCTGGCCGGGCTGTCGAAGAGCACGGTGTCACTGGTGCTCAACAACAGCCCGAAGGTCGACCCGGCCACCCGCGAGCGGGTCCTCGAGGTCATGCGCAGCCACAACTACACACCCAGCTCCGCCGCGACCGCCCTGGCCCGGGGGCGCACCCCGTTCATCGGGATGATCGTGCCCGGCCTGACCTGGCACATGGTCGCCGCGGTCAACTACGGCGTCGCATCGGTCGTCGAGCAGTCGCCGTACGAGATCATCCTCTACACCAGCACCAACGAGAAGGACTACACCGCCCTCGTCGACCGGATCGCCACCTCCGGGCTCTCCGCCGGTCTGCTGGTCGTGACCCACGACCAGCCGCTGGAACCGCTGGAGCGGCTGCACCGGTCGGGCCTGCCGGTCGTGCTCGTCAACACGCTCGCCGCGCCGTCCGAGCTGCCGTCGGTCCAGGCGGACAACTACGAGGGCACCCGGACCGCGCTGCGCCACCTCGCCGAGCTCGGCCACACCCGGATCGCCTGTGTGCAGGGCCCGATGGCGTACGCGTGCTGCGAGGACCGGTACCGCGGCTACCTCGACGGGCTCGCCGAGGCCGGCCTCGACGCGGACCCGGCGCTCACCGTCGCCGGCGGGTTCCACGCACCGACGGTCCGGGAGCGAGTCTCGGACCTGCTCGCCCTGCGCGGCCGCCCGACCGCGATCGTCGCGCCGAACGACAACACGGCCTACGCGGTCATGGAGGCGGTGATCGACTGCGGCCTGCGGGTGCCGCAGGACGTCTCCGTCGTCGGCTTCGACGACATCGCCTCGTCGGCCGACACCCACCCGCCGCTGACGACCGTGCGCCAGCCCTTCCCGGAGATGGGCCGGGCCGCGGCCCAGTTGCTGCTCGACGCGATCGACGGCGACACCGCCCCCGGGGTCAGCCTGCCGACCAGCCTGGTCGTCCGGGAGAGCACCGGCCCGGCGCCGGCGAAACCCCGCCGGCCGACCCGCACCACCACCAACCGCCCGGAGACCCCCCGGGTGTGGAGCGGGCTCGGCCCGAACATCAGCACCCAACGCTGACCGACCCCCCGAGACACCCCCCCGAGACACCCCCAGACGTCCACCTTCGCCCGCTGCTCTGTCGACCCCGGACAGAGGGCTCGGTGAAGCGCTGCCACCATTCCCTGGAAAGGCATCGCGCATGAAACGCTTCCGGGCGCCCGCCGCCATCGTGCTCGGCGCAGCCGCCGTCCTGACCACCGCCGTCCCGGCGCACGCCGCGCCGCCCGCAGAGATCCTGCCCGCCGCCCCGCTGACCGCGTTCACCCAGGTCAAGGGCGATCCGCCGCCGCAACACCAGATCGTCCCGGTCACCGGGAACCCCAACTTCACCGAGGCGCTGCAGATCACCACCACGGCCGCGCCCAACAGCGCCGGCCTCGACGGCGAGTACGAGATCGCCCTCGGCGCCGAGAACGCGGCGACCGTCCAGCAGGGCGACGCCGCGCTGGCCACCTTCTGGGCCCGCTCGATCCAGCCGGTCGCCGGCACCGGCTCGGGCCAGGCCACGTTCATCTTCGAGCGGGACGGCGGCAGCTACACGAAGTCCGCCAACGCGCCGCTGAAGATCGGCGCGCAGTGGCAGCGGTTCCAGTTCCCGTTCCGCGTCGCCGAGAACTACGGCCCCGGCGACGCGCACTTCCAGCTGTGGCTGGGCTACGGCGCGCAGGTGCTGCAGCTCGCCGGCGTCTCCGTGCTGAACTACGGACCGGGCGATCCGGCGGGCTGGCCCGCGGTGACCTACGCCGGCCGGGAGAGCACCGCCGCCTGGCGTACCGCCGCCCAGGCGCGCATCGACCAGTACCGCAAGGGCGACCTCCGGGTCGACGTCGTCGACGCCGCCGGCCACCCGGTGCCGAACGCCGACGTCCAGGTGCGGATGCAGGAGCACGCCTTCGACTTCGGCACCGCGGCCGCGGCGCCGTGGCTGGTCTCGGACTCGCCGGACGGCCGCAGGTACCGCGAGGTCGTCGCGGCCGACGTCAACTCGGTGGCCCTGGGCAACGACCTCAAGTGGAACTACTGGGAGGACCAGGCCCACCGCACCCGCAACACGCTGCCCGCGCTGGAGTGGCTCAAGGCGCAGGGACACCTCGTCCACGGCCACACCCTGGTCTGGGGCTCGTGGGGGCTGATGCCGCCGGACGTGCGCAACCTCGCCGGCGACCCCGCCGCCCTGCGCGCCCGCATCGACGGTCATGTCACCGACGAGGCCGGCACCCTGCGGGGCATCGTCGACGAGTGGGACGTCGTCAACGAGCCGTACTCCGAGCACAACGTCACCGACGTCCTCGGCCAGGCCGAGATCGGCCGCTGGTTCACCCTCGCCCGCCAGGCCGATCCGCAGGCGAAGCTGTACCTCAACGAGTACGACCTCATCGAGGACAACGGCTGGAACCTGCGCAAGCAGCAGTACATCCACGACCTGCTCGCCGCGCTGCTCGCGCAGGGCGCACCCGTCGACGCGCTGGGCATGCAGGGGCACTTCAGCGGCCTGCAGCTGACCCCGCCCGAGGACCTGATCCCCATCTTCGACCGGTACACCGGACTCGGCATCCCGTTGAAGATCACCGAGTTCGACGTCGCCACCGACGACGAGCAGCTGCAGGCCGACTACACCCGCGACTTCCTCACGATGGCGTTCAGCTACCCGCAGATCATGGGAGTGAGCAGCTTCGGCTTCTGGGAGTCGAACATCTGGAACCCGCTCGTCGCCTTCTACCGGCCGGACTGGACGCCGAAGCCCAACCTGCTCGCGCTGCGGGACCTCCTGTACCGGCAGTGGTGGACGAACGCCTCGGGCAAGACGTCGGCGGCCGGGCGGTACAGCGTCCGCGGTTTCCAGGGCGAGTACCTCGTGACGGTCACCGTCAACGGCGTCGCCAAGCAGGTCGCGGTGAGCATGCCGACGAACGCCGGGGCGAGCGTGCAGGTCGTCGGCGACGGCATCACCAACACCGTCCGCAGCAACCCGGGCAGCAAGGTCCTGGGCGGGGACTTCGAGCACGGCACGAACGGCTGGACACCCCTCGCCGGCGCTGCCACCCCGGTCGGTGACCCGATCGGCGGTGCCGGCGCGGTACGCACGGCGGCGACGTCCGCCACGGGCGCCGGCCTGAGCCAGCCGGTGCTGGACCTGGCGGCGGGCACCAACTACACGCTGACGGGCTGGGCGAAGTCCAGCGGGCCGGGCAACCAGTGCTATGTCGGCGTGCGCGGCGGTCCCGCCCCGGGCACGACCGGCTTCCAGTACACCCTCAACTACCGCGACGAGACCGCCTACACCCAGAAGGTCGCCGCGTTCACCGTGCCCAGCGGTACCGGATGGGCCGAGACGTTCCTGTGGCAGAACCCGGTGGCGGGCGGGCTCACCTGCACCTTCGACGGGGTGGCGCTCACCCCGACGGTCGGCACGCCACCGGCCGCCCCCGCCCCGCCGTGGGCCACCCCGAAGCTGCCCGGCAACCACAACACGCTCGCCAACGGCGACATCGAGGGCGGCAGCACCAGCGGCTGGTACTGCCTGGGCGGCTGCGGCGGGCTCTCCGTCGTGGGCAGCCCCGTCCACGGCGGGTCGGGCGCGCTGAAGGTGACCGGACGATCGGCCAACTGGGTCGGCCCGGCGCAGGGCGTGACCGTCGGCCTGAACGGCCGCTACGACGCCTCGGCCTGGGTGCGCCTCGCCACGCCGGGCACCGCGACCGCCGAGATCCGGCTCAAGGTGTGGACGTCGACCGGCCAGGTGACGATCCCGTTCGGCTCGGCGCCGGTGAGCGACACCGGCTGGACCCAGATCCGGGCGAACAACGTCCCGGTCTCCTTCACCGGCTCGTTCTCCCGCGCCGAGTTCTGGGTCGACACCACGGCCGGCACGCCGGACCTGCTGCTCGACGACGTCGTCTTCAACGTCCACGCCGCCCCGCCGACCGGGCTCGACCTGCTCACCAACGGCGACGTGGAGAACGGCGGCGCCAACTGGTACTGCTTCTCGCCCTGCACGGCCGGCGCGGTGAGCGCCCCGGTGCACACCGGCGGCCAGGCACTGCGGGCCACCAACCGCACCTACGAGTGGACCGGCCCGGCGCAGGGCGTGCAGCTCACCAACGGCGCCGCCTACAAGACCAGCGCCTGGATCCGGCTCGCCGACGGCGCCCCGGCCACCACCGCGCTGATCAAGGCGAAGCTCTACTTCACCGACGGTACGACCCAGACGGTCCCGCTGGCCTCGGGCCTGGTCACCGCGGGCGCCTGGACCCAGGTGTCCGCCAACAACGCCCAGCTGAGCTGGGCGAAGACCCTCAGCCGGGCGGAGTGGTGGATCAGCACCGCCTCCGGCGCCGACGACCTCTACGTCGACGACGCCGCCCTCCAACCGGCCGGTGCCGACGAGACGGCCTTCGCGACCGTCGTGCCGCGCGACGTCTGCGTCGTGCCCACCGCCGGCAACACCTACATCGCGTACTTCGGCTACAACAACCCCAACGCCTTCGGGCTGCCGGTGCCGATCGGCGCCGCCAACACCTTCACCACGGCCCCGGCCGACCGCGGCCAGCCGCTGTCGTTCCTGCCGTTCCAGCGCCCCCGCCGGGTCGCCGTCCCCTTCGCGGGCGGCTCCTCGGTGACCTGGCGACTGGGCGGGCAGACCGTCACCGCCAGCGCCGCCACACCCCCCTGTGTCTGAGGAGATACCGCCATGCAGCGACGCACGTTGTTGAGGGCCGCGGTCGCGGCGGCCCTGGCCCCCGCCGCCGGACCCGTCCTGGCCGCCTGCGGCTCGGACGAGCCCGGAGCCGGCACGCAGGTCACCAACTGGAACTGGCTGGTCAGCCAGGCCGCCTGGATGGAGGAGGAGATCAAGCTCTTCCAGCAGGCCCACGGCGGCACCGCGATCAAGAACACCGCCCAGGTCACGGACAAGTACCCGGACCTGCTCTCGCTCGCCGTCCGCAGCGGCACCGCGCCGGACGTGTTCCAGCTGCCGCGCACCCCGGCGATCGAGGAGCAGGTCAGCTCCGGCTGGCTGCTGCCGCTGGACAAGTGGGCCACCGACGCGTGGAAGTCCCGGTTCGGCGCGGGCTGGTTCGACGAGGGCGGCAACACCTTCGGCGGCAAGACCTACAGCGCCCCGTTCAACGGCGCCGGCTCCAACCTGCAGCTGTACTGCCACCACGGCCTGTTCAAGCAGGCCGGCCTCACCAACGCCGACGGCAGCGTGCGGCTGCCGAAGACCTGGGACGACGTCACCCGCGCGGCCGAGGCGATCACCGCCAAGAGCGGCGGCAAGGCGTTCGGGCTCGGCTTCGGCAACTCGGGCAACGGCGCCCTCGCCTGGTGGATCGAGCTGTTCTGCCGCGGTGCCGGCGCGGTGGGCGGCACGAACAGCCTCGACTACCGGGTCGGCAAGTGGACCTACGGCAGCGACCGGAACTACGCCGACTTCCTCGCCCTGCTGCTGGACTGGAAGAAGCGGGAGTTCATCTTCCCGACGTCGATGAGCATCTCCGACGAGCAGGCCCGGGCGTTCTTCGCGCAGGGCAAGTTCGGCATGATCGTCAACGGCGTGTGGAGCCAGTCGACCTGGAAGGACGCCAAGTTCACCGACTACAGCCTCGTCACGCTGCCGTCGCCGACCGAGACGCCGAAGGGGTTCTTCTACTACGGGCAGGGCAGCAGCAGCCGCATGTTCGGCATCTCCGCCAAGACGGCGAACCCGGACGCCGCGTTCGCCTGGCTCGACTGGCTGTACGGCAAGGACGCCGGCCGCCGCTGGGTGCAGGCCGGGCTGGGCCTGTCGGTCTACCCGGAGAACAACGACCCGTCGCTGGTCACGTTCGCACCCTTCGGGCAGTACGTGGCCACGTCGAAGACCAACCTCGCCGGGCCTGACCCCAAGGTGCGCAACCCCGACGTGGCCAAGGTGAAGGTGTCCGCGGTCAAGCCCGACATCAACGACGTGGCCGCCGGGATCTACACCGGCCAGCTCAAGGACGTCGCCGCGGCACTGCGCGACCTGGAGGGCCGGCTGAACAAGGCGCAGGACGACGCGGTGGCGGCGGCCGCGGCGGCCGGGGCGAAGGTCAGCGCGGCGGACTACGTCTTTGCCGACTGGGACCCCACCAAGCCCTACCAGAACAAGCATTCCTGATCCGGGGTGGCCGCCGGGAGCACGGGGACCGGCGGCCACCCTCCCCGGTTGGAGAAAGTCGAGGTGTACGTGCGCCGGATCTGGGCGGCCCGCTGGTCGTATGTCTACGTCCTGCCGATGATGACGCTGCTGGTGGTCTTCATCGTCTATCCCATCGGTGCCTCGCTGGGCTACACGCTCTACCGGTGGAACGGCATCGGCGACCCGAGCCAGTACGTCGGCCTCGACAACTTCCGGCGCGTGATCGACGACAGCATCTTCTGGGGTGCGCTGCGCCACACGTTCCTCTACGTCGGCGTCGTGGTGCCGGTGCAGCTGGTGCTCGCCCTCGCCCTCGCGCTGGTGCTCAACCAGAAGGGGCTCAGGTTCAGGTCGTTCTACCGCACGGTGTTCTTCCTGCCGGTGGTCACCTCGGCGGCCGTCATCGGCGTCGTCATCCAGCTGCTCTTCTCCAACTTCGGCGACGTCATCAACGGCGTCCTGCGCGACCTGCACCTCACCGACGGCTACATCGACTGGCTGGGCGACCCGCGCTTCGCCATGGGCATCATCATCGTGATCGGCATCTGGCACACCCTCGGCTACAACCTGATCTACTTCCTGGCCGGCCTGCAGACGATCCCGGACGAGCTCTACGAGGCCGCCAAGCTCGACGGCGCCGGGCCGGTCGCGTCGTTCCGCTACGTCACCGTGCCGATGCTGCGGTCCGTCGGCGCGGTGATCCTGCTGCTCGCGCTCGTCGGCTCGTTCCAGGTCTTCGACATGGTCCAGGTGCTCACCAACGGCGGCCCGTACTTCGCCACCGAGGTCGTCAACACCTACATCTACCACCTGGCGTTCGGCGGCACCGGCGAGGTCGATCCGGACGTCGGTCTCGCGTCGGCGGCCTCGTTCTTCTACGGGGTGCTGCTGATCGCGCTCTCGGTGGTCCAGGTCGTCGTCCTGCGCTCGCTGGCGCGGCGCCGGGCCAAGCAGCAGTAGAAGGGTCCCTCGCATGTCTTCCCTGGCCACCCTGCCCGTGACCACCCCCGCCACCGAACCGGTCCCCAGCCGCCCCCGCCGGCGCCGGCCCCGGGCGGCGATGGTGATGACCCACGTCGCGCTGCTGGTGAGCGGCATCGCCTGGATGTACCCGTTCCTGTGGACCCTGGGCAGCTCGCTCAAGGACACAAGCGAGTTCTTCGGCCGCGGCCTGAACCCGCTGCCCTCGCGCGTGCTGTGGAGCAACTACCAGGATGCGTGGGCACAGGCGTCGTTCGGCACGTACTTCGTCAACACCCTGCTCATCACGATCGGCACGTGCGCCGGCACGCTCGTCGTCACCGCGATGGCCGGCTACGTCCTGGCCCGCGCACCGTTCCCGGGCCGGGGCATCTGCCTGTTCCTCATCTCGGCGACGCTGTTCCTGCCCCACGGGTACACGATCATCCCGATCTTCGACCTGATGGAGCGGCTGGGCCTGCTCAACTCGCTGTTCTCGATCATCATCGTGCAGGCCGCCGGCGGTGTCGTCTTCGGCACGTTCCTGTTCATGGGGTACTTCCAGACGATCGACGGCGAGCTGGAGGACGCGGCCCGCGTGGACGGCGCCGGCTTCCACCAGACGTTCTGGCGCATCATGCTGCCGCTGTCCGGCCCGATGCTCGCCACCGTCGGGCTCTTCACCGCGATCAGCGCCTGGAACAGCTACTTCATCCCGCTGGTGTTCACCCTCGCCCGGCCGGAGCAGCGGACCCTGTCCGTGGGCATGTACGCGTTCATCGGCGAGAACTCGACACAGTGGACACTGCTGTGCGCCGGGTCGGTGATCACGATCGTGCCGATCGTCGTGCTGTTCGTGCTGCTGCAGCGCTTCTTCGTCAACGGCCTGGCCGGCGCGATCAAGGGCTGACGGGCCGTCAGTGGCGGTGGGTGTGGTCGGGCTGGGCCGGGTCGCCGGGGTGTTCGAAGCCCGGGGCGAGCGCGACCCGGTCGCGCAGCTGCAGGTCCAGCCACCGGGCGAAGGCCCGGGAGCGGGCGGCCGCGAGCAGCGTGGCGGCGACGTCCGGCCCGGCGGTGCTCGTGACGCCGAGCACCGCCAGGCGGTCGGGGCCGGCGGTGACGACGGTGCCGGGGAGCGCGGCGAACACGAGGCCGCCGTGCAGGTCGTCGCGGCGCACGAGGTACGGCCGGCCGCCGTTGACCGGCCGGCCGTCGCGGGTGTGCCGGACCAGGCGCAGCTCCTCGCCGGCGAGCTCGGGGTTGGCCGATCTTCTTGTCCGCGCCGAGGACGATCCCCCACTTGGAGTCGCCGACGATCTTGTC
>NZ_JBEXCY010000321.1:0-9392 GCF_040605515.1 Dactylosporangium sp. NPDC005572
GGTACTCGCCGTGGTCGGCCCGGATCGGGATGCCGACCACCTGCACCGGGGCGAGCCAGGCCGGGAACGCGCCGGCGTAGTGCTCGGTCAGCACACCGAAGAACCGCTCGATCGACCCGAACAGCGCCCGGTGGATCATGACGGGCCGCTGCCGGGTGCCGTCGGCGGCCTGGTACTCCAGCTCGAAGCGCTCCGGCAGGTTGAAGTCGAGCTGGATCGTCGACATCTGCCAGGTGCGGCCGATCGCGTCGCGCGCCTGCACGGAGATCTTCGGCCCGTAGAAGGCGGCGCCGCCCGGGTCGGGCACGAGCTCGAGGCCGGACTCGGTGGCGACCCGGCGCAGCGTCTCGGTCGCGGCCTCCCAGACCTCGTCGGAGCCGACGTACTTGTCCGGGTTCTTGGTCGACAGCTCGAGGTAGAAGTCGGTGAGGCCGTAGTCCTTGAGCAGGTCGAGCACGAACTGCAGCAGCGAGGCGAGCTCGCTCTCGATCTGCTCCGGGGTGCAGAAGATGTGCGCGTCGTCCTGGGTCATGCCGCGCACCCGGGTCAGGCCGTGGATGACGCCGGACTTCTCGTACCGGTACACCGTGCCGAACTCGAACATCCGCAGCGGCAGCTCCCGGTAGGACCGGCCGCGCGAACGGAAGATCAGGTCGTGCATCGGGCAGTTCATCGGCTTGAGGTAGTAGTTCGCGCCCTCGACCTCCATGGGCGGGAACATGCCGTCGGCGTACCAGTCCAGGTGGCCGGACACCTCGTACAGGTGGCCCTTGGTGATGTGCGGGGTGTTGACGAAGCTGTACCCCGCCTCCTCGTGCCGCTGGCGCGAGTAGTTCTCCATCTCGCGCCGGATGATGCCGCCCTTCGGGTGGAACACCGGCAGGCCGGAGCCCAGCTCGTCGGGGAAGCTGAACAGGTCGAGGTCGGCGCCCAGCTTGCGGTGGTCGCGGCGGGCCGCCTCCTCCAGCAGGCGCTGGTACTCCTTCAGCGCGTCCCGCGTCGGCCAGGCGGTGCCGTAGACCCGCTGCAGCTGCGGGTTCTTCTCCGAGCCGCGCCAGTAGGCGGCGGCGGTGCGGGTCAGCTTGAACGCCTGGATCAGCCGGGTGGTCGGCAGGTGCGGGCCGCGGCACAGGTCCGACCAGCAGACCTTGTCCTCCTTGGCGTCGAGGTTGTCGTAGATCGTCAGCTCACCGCCGCCGACCTCCATGACCTCGCTCGTGTCCAATGACTGGCCACTGTCGCTCTTGACGTCGACCAGCTCCAGCTTGAACGGCTCGTCCTTGAGCTCGGTCTTCGCCTGCTCGACCGAGTCGAACCGGCGCCGGCGGAACCGCTGGCCCGACTTGATGATCTCCTGCATCCGCTTCTCGAGCTTGTCGAGATCCTCGGGGTGGAACGGCTTGGCGACCTGGAAGTCGTAGTAGAACCCGTGCTCGATCGGCGGGCCGATGCCGAGCTTGGCCTCCGGGAACAGGTCCTGCACGGCCTGCGCGAGCACGTGCGCGGTCGAGTGGCGCAGCACGTTGAGCCCGTCGGGCGAGGACAGGTCGACGGCCTCGACCTCGACGTCCTCCTCGGGCGTCCAGTCGAGGTCCCGCAGCCGCCCGTCCGCCTCGCGGACGACGACGATCGCCTTCGGCCCGCTGGCCGGCAGCCCGGCGGCGGCGACCGCGGCGCCGGCCGTCGTGCCGGCGGTGACCACGAGGCGCGGCGGGGCTTCGGCGACGGGGCGCGCTGTGGACACGATGGGCTCCCATGGATCGGTCGGCGGGTTTCCACCCGATGCTATCGGGGTGCTCAGCGCAGGGCCGAGAACACCCCTCCGGCGACGGCGGCGCCGACGAGGGTGCCGACGACGACCTGCGCGACGGTGTGGTCCTTCAGCGCGACCCGGGACCACCCGACAGCCGCCGCCGGCACCGCCGCCAGGGCGAGCCACCATCCGTACACGAGCATCAGGATCACCACCGACCCGGCCGCCACCGCCGAGTGAATCGACATCTTCCACCAGTGGCTGACCCCGGCCGCGACGACCAGCCCGACCCCACCGGCGACCACGGCCGCGAGCAGCTCCCGGTCCGCCCCCGCCCAGACGAGCACCCCGAACCCGGCCACGACCGACCCGAGCCCCACGAGCAGCGGCCCCCGCCGCTGCCGATGGTCGCCGATATGGTGATCGGTGAGTGCTCCGGTACGCACGCCGCGCAGGATGTACAGGAAGGGCAGCACGCTCTCGAACAGCGCCGCGACAACGCCGAGCGCGAGCCCACGCCGGAGGTCCCCGCCCTCGCTGTGCACGGCGAGCAGCACGAGCAGCACCGACACGAGCACGGCCGGCGCGAATACCTCGGTGACGACCCGAGCGACCCGTTCCCTGATCACCGCTGCACCCTAGCCGGTCGACGCAGAGCGGCCGGTCGATGTGCTCCCCCGTTGTCGAGCACATCGACCGGCCGCCCGCCGGGCGCGGCGTGGGATCCGGGCCCACGCCGCGGTCTATGGGTTGGTGCGTCCGGCTCCCCGAAACCCGATCGAGGCCCGATTTGTCCGGTGTCGAGACGGTCGAGGCAAGGAGCCGCTCACGAACGGGCCGGGAGGTTGGGCTTCGGGCCGTGGGCTTCGGGCCGTGGGCTTCGGGCCGTGGGCTTTCGTGGTGCGGATTCCGAGGCCTTGGCTTCCGTAGGTGCGGCATCAGACGCCGTTCGGATCGGGAACCGGCGCGGGTTCGTGTCCTGTCCGGGCCCGCCCGTGGGCAGCCGCGTCACGGTGAGCAGCAGGCCCGGAACTGGCGGAGGTTGCCGTCACCGCCGGGACACCAGGCGCCGTTGCCCGCCGCCGCGGCCGGGCGGGCCGCGGCGGGTCGATCAGCCGTGCGGTGACTGGCCAGCTGTGTGGCCGGTGGCTGGCCTTCCCGTGGTGGCCAGCGTCGGGGTCTTCAGTGGTGACCAGCCTCACGGTCGTGGCCGGCCTCGCCCCGTCGTGACAGGCCTTCCCGTGGTGGCCGGCCTCGCGGCGCGCGCGGTCAGCCCGTCGCGCGGTCGATCAGCCGTGCGGTCGAGCGGTCGGCCGCGCCACCAGCGGGTCGCCGCTCGCCCCGCCACCAGTGGGCGGGCTTGCCGTCAGGGGCGGGGGCCTGAGTCGGGCGGGTCAGCGCTTCCAGAAGGCTCCCCTCGGGGCGGCCGGTGGAGGGTCGCCGGCCGCCTTGTCCAGGGCGTCGAGGGCCAGCTGCCAGAGTTCGGCGAGCGGGCGGGTGGCCAGGGCGGCCGGGTTCAGGGCGTCGACCAGGGGCTCCAGCTGGACCAGGCCCAGGGCCGCCAGGCGGGTGCGCAGGTCCTCCAGCAGTTCCCGGCGCTCCCACTCGGGTGCGTCGGCCGCCTCGCGGAGGCGGGCCGCCTCCTGGGCCGCCACCTCGCGGATCTCGACGACCTGGGCGCGGGCCTGCTCGGCCTGCGGGTGGGCCGGGCCGGCGGGGCGCATCGCGCGGGCCGACCCGCGCCCACGCAGCTTGCGGGCCATGCCTCCGACCGCGGCGCCCGGGGGGAATGGACGGGGCGCTGCGGTCGGGTACGGCGCCGCGCTCGGCGCGGGCGGCGGGCCGGCGGCCAGCGGCATGCTCGCCGGCGCGGCCGCGAACGGCGGCGCCATCTGCGCGGCGCGCATGGGCTGCAGGGGCGGCGGCGGGACGGCGGTCGGTAACTCCCACCCGGCCGGCGTCTCGACCGGCTGGGTCACCCGGCGCGGCTCCTGGCCGTCGGTGACCACGCGGGTGTCGACCGCCACGTAGGCGGTGAAGCGGCACAGCACACCGAACCGCAGCGACGCCGCCGTGATCCGGTCCTCCAGGTCGCCCGTCGGCCGGGTGCCGGAGACGTAGGCGTCCTCCAGGTCGCGCAGCAGCGCCCGGGCCCACACCTGGGTCAGCGCGGGGTTGTCGTGCCGCTCGCCGGTGACCGTCGCCGACCAGGGCCGGCCGTCGCGGGTGGTGCCCGAGACGGTGATCGAGCCGGCGGGTGCGCCGCGGTAGCGCCCGGCGATCACGAACGGCACGCCGGGGAAGACGTCGGGGCGCCGGGCCGGGGCCTGCGTGTCGTCGACCAGGTCGAGGCCCGACGCGGTGAGCTGGACGCCGGTGACGACCGGGGCGCCGATGCGGCGGTGGATGTGGTCCATCGCGGCGTCGAGCCGGTCCTCGCTCTCGACCAGTTCGCAGCGGCCGCCGCCGGCGATCGCGAGCCGGCCCAGGAAGCCGGCGTTGACCGCCTGGTCGATGCCGACGGTGTGGACCCGGACGCCGCGCAGCGCCGTCGAGACGGTGCGCAGGATCTGGTCCTCGTTGCCGACCTGGCCGTCGGTGACCAGCACCAGGACCCGGTCGCGGGTGTCGTCGTCGAGCAGCTTCAGCCCGTCGAGCAGCGGCTGGAGCAGCTCGGTGCCGCCGCGGGCGTCCATGCGGGCCAGGTGCTCGACCGCGCGGTACCGGTTGCGGTCGCCCCCGGGGACCAGCCCCGCGGGCAGCGTCGGCGGCGCCTCGACCCGGTCGTCGAACGCGAGCACCGTGAACCGGTCCTGCGCGCCGAGCGTGTCGACGATCCGCGCGGCGGCGCGGCGGGCCGCGACCATCTTCCAGCCGCCCATGCTGCCGGAGCGGTCGAGCAGCAGCACCACGTCCTTGGGCCGGGGCGGGGCGTCGGCGCGGGGCGGGAGCACCGTCAGCCGATACGTGCCCTCCTCGCCGCCGGCGTCGGGCGCGAGCGCCAGGCTCTGCGTGCCGGCGCCGTAGCCGATCCGCAGCACGAAGTCGCGGTCGGCCCGCTCCCCCGGCCGCACCGTCAGGTGCCCGTCCTGCTCCTCGACCGCGTGCAGGCTGGACCGCACGTCGCCGAGCGGGAGCCCGGCCGGGTCCAGCGCGACGTCGATCGACAGCCGCAGCGGGTTGGGGAAGCCGGGCAGCAGCACCGGCGGGCTGATCCGCGAGGCGTCCGGCACGGCGTCGGTGTCGAGCGCGTGCCCGGCGCCGACACTGTCACCGTCGAGCGCGGCGCCCGGAATGTACCGCGGGGCCACGACCAGCGGGAACCGGTAGGTCGCCTCGCCGTCCTCGAAGGCGAGGGGCCCGACCAGCGTGAGCGTCACGCTGACCCGCTCGCCGGGCAGGATGTTGCCGACCCGCATGGTGAACACGTCGGGCCGCTCCTCCTCGGCGATCGAGGCGCGCTGGCCGGCGGCGATCGCCGTGTCATACGCCTCGCGGGCGGCTCCCCGCTCCTGCAGCTGGGCCTCCACGACCCGCCCGTCGGCCGTCATCGCCATGCGGGTGACGGCGGCCCGGTCGGGCAGCGGGAAGATGTAGGTGGCCTCCAGCGCGGTGGCGTGGACGTTGACGAACTCCTGGGTGAGCTCGGTGCGGGCGACCAGCCCGGTGATCTCGGTCCGCACGTCGAGGCGGTTGAGGGGCAGGTTGCCGCGCTCGGTGCGCAGCGCACCCAGCCCGGCCTCGTCCGCGGGGGCGGCGACCCGAGCGGCCTCCGCCTCGGTCATCGTGGCGACGTTCATTGCGCACTCCCTGGATTCGGCTCGGCGGGCGGAAGGGCTTCGGAATGGAGCGGACGCGGCAGCAGCCCGCGGGCCATGAGCTGGTCGATGAGCGGTCCGGCGGCGGCCCGGACGGCAGCCGCGTCGGCGGCCCCGAGCGGGCCCGGCAGCAGGAGCACGGCTCCACCGCCGAGCGGCACGCCGGTCATGAGCGGCCCGGCATCCCCAGCTTCTCGCGGCGGGTCGAGCTCGGGCACGGGAACGGGCGGCGACGCGGGCGAGGGTTGAGCCGGCGGGTTTCGCCGGCTCGCCGGCCCCGGTGGCTCGGGAGGCTCGGGAGGCTCGGGAGGCTCGGCCCAGAAGCGACGGCGGGCCGGACCCGCGCTCGCCGCACTGACACTGTCATTGACACTGTCACCGTCGGCCTCGGGGAGGCGCGCGATCCCGCGCAGCGTCTCGTCGGGCGCGTCGGCGAGCTCGGCCTGGATGTCGGCGATCTTGCGCCCCTCCGACTGCCGCCGCTTGACGGCGACCAGCTGGAGCAGGTGGCGCGGCCCGTAGAGCGCTGTCCGCCCGCGCATCGCGGGGCGGTCCACCAGGCCGATCGTCGTATACCACCGGATGGCCCGGCTGTCGGGCACGTCGCGCACCCGGCCGTTGGGTGCGCCCGCATAGGCGGAGCCGCCGAGCGCGGCCGCCACGCGGGCCGTCAGCTCGTCGAGCGTCCATCCTGTCGCGGTCATGCCGCCAACTATGACACTGTCACATGACACTGTCAAGGAGTCGGGGCAGCCGTACCTCGGCGCGGATGCCGGGCCGAGCGTCCGTCAGCCGCACGGTGCCGCCGTGCTGGCGGGCCAGCTCGCGGACGATCGCCAGGCCCAGGCCGGTGCCGCCGGCGTCGCGGGCCCGGCCGTCGTCGAGCCGGGCGAAGCGGTCGAACACCCGCTCGCGCAGCGCGGCCGGGATGCCCTCGCCGTCGTCGGTCACCGTGACCAGCACCTGGCCGCCCTCGGCCTCGGCGGCCAGGACCACCGCGGTACGGGCGTGGCGCGCGCCGTTGTCGACCAGGTTCAGCAAAATCCGGTGCAGCGCGTCGGGGTCGGCCTCGACCCACAGGGACTCCCCCGGCTGGACCCGGACGATGTCGTACCGCCGGGCCAGGTCATTGAGCAGCGTGGGCAGCTCGACGGGCTCGCGGGCCCCGGGCCGCCCGTCGGCCGCGTCGGCCCGCGCGAGCAGCAGCAGGTCGTCGACCAGGCGGGACAGCCGGTCGATGTCGGCGAGCAGGTCGTCGGAGGCGCTGGCCCAGTCGCCGAGCTTCTGCGCGACCTCGACCTGGATCCGCATGCTCGCCAGCGGGCTGCGCAGCTCGTGGGCGGCGTCGGCGATGAACGAGCGCTGCCGGGCCCGCGACTGGGCGAGCCGGTCGATCATGTGGTTGAGGGTGACGGCGAGGCGCTGGATCTCGTCGCGGGACGGCGGCACGGGCAGCCGCTCGTCGGTCGCCGCGCCGGTGATCCGCTCGGCGCCGGCCCGGAGCCGGTCGACCGGCGACAGCGCCTGGCCGACGACCCGCCAGGCGATCGCCACGAGGACGGCCACCAGGGCCGGGTACGTCACCCACAGCGCGCTGCGCAGCAGCTCCTGGCTGCGGCTGTAGTCGCCGAGCGGCACGCCGACGAGGACGACCCGGTCGGGCTGCACCTGCCGGGCGGTGACCCGCAGCTGGTCGGGCTGCAGCGCGCGGTCGCCGGGCACGGTCACCCGCTCGCCGTCCAGCGCCCGGCCGAGCTCGTCGGGGCGCAGCACCGGCACGAGCAGGTCGGCGTTACGGTCGCCGGCGACGACCCGGTGCTCGCCGTCGAGCACCTGGACCACCTGGCCGGCCGGGGCGGGCAGCGGCGACGGCAGCTGGCCGCCCTCGTTGAGCAGGTTGACGATCTCGGTCACGGTGGCGTCGGCCGAGTTGTCGAGGGTGCCGCGGAAGCTGTACGTCATCGCGGTGGCCATCGCCACGCCCGCGATCCCGAGCCCGACGATCAGCCCGCTGGTCCCCAGCAGGACGAGCCGGCCGCGCAGCGAGAGCCGCGACCACCACTTCATGACGCTTTGAGCCGGTATCCGGCGCCGCGGACCGTCTCCAGGGCGTCGCGGCCCAGCTTGCGGCGCAGGTAGCCGACGTAGACCTCGACCGCGTTCGGCGCCGTGTCGATGCTCGCGTCCCAGACGTGGTCGAGCAGCTCGGTCTTCGAGACCACCTGGCCCGGGCGGCGCATGAGGTACTCCAGCAGCGCATATTCCCGGGCGGTGAGCACGATCTCGGCCCCGCCGCTGGTCACCCGCCGCCGCGCCGGGTCGAGCGCCAGGTCCCCGACGGTGAGCACGCTCGGCCGCTCCGGCGCACCCCGGCGCAGCAGCGCCCGCAGCCGGGCGACGAGCACCACGTACGAGAACGGCTTGGTCAGGTAGTCGTCGGCACCGCAGTCGAGCCCGTCGGCCTGGTCGTACTCGCCGTCCTTGGCCGAGAGCATGAGCACCGGCACCCAGTTCTTCTCCGCCCGCAGGGCCTGCACCACGCGGTACCCGGACAGGCCGGGCAGCATGATGTCCAGGATCACCGCGTCGTACCCACCGTGGCGGGCCAGCTCCAGCCCGTTCGGGCCGTCGCCGGCCACGTCCACGGCGAAGCCCTCGGCCTGGAGCCCGCGCTGCAGCGCGTGCGCCATCCGCACCTCATCCTCCACTACCAGCAACCGCACGAGACACAGCGTGGCACGCTGTGCTGTGGAGCGGCACAGGCGGTCTCAGCGATGTCACAGGCGGCTCCGAGCAACATGGTCGGTAGGAGGTGTACCCAATGTCCAACTTCACGTCACGACCGTTCCTTCGGTGGGCGGTGCCCGCGGCTGCTGCGGTCGCTGTGGTCGGTGCGGGCGTGGCCGCGAAGACCCTCGCCGTCGCCGCCGAACCCGACCTGCCGCCCCGCACCGCCGCGGAGCTGCTGGTCGACGTGCAGACCGCCCGTCTCGACGGGCTGTCCGGCACGGTCGTCGAGCGGGCCGATCTGGGCCTGCCGGCGATCCCGACCCTGACCGGGGAGCAGAGCGCCGAGCTGACGTCGCTGGTCTCCGGCAAGCACACGCTGCGCGTCTGGTACTCCGGGCCCGACAAGGCCCGCGTCTCGCTCCTGGGCACCCAGGGGCAGAGCGACGTGATCCACAACGGCACCGACACGTGGATCTGGAACAGCAAGACCGCCACGGCGCAGCACTTCAAGTCCGACCCGTCCAAGGCCGACGAGGACAAGGGGCCGGCCGGCATCCCGAGCGGCGTTCCCAAGACGCCGCAGGAGGCCGCCGACCTGGCCCTCAAGGCCATCGACCCGTCGACCCAGGTCTCGACCGGCAACTCGGCCCGCATCGCCGGTCGCAACGCCTACGAGCTGATCCTCCGGCCGCGCGACACGGCGTCGCTGGTCGGCGAGATCCGGCTCGCGATCGACGCCCAGGAGAAGCTGCCGCTGCGCGTGCAGGTCCTCGCCAAGGGCCAGGCCAGCCCGGCCTTCGAGGTGGCGTTCACGCAGGTGAGCTTCACCCGGCCGGACGACGCCCAGTTCGTGTTCAACCCGCCGGCCGGCACCAAGGTCGAGGAGGCCGACCCGGACAAGGTCGCCGAGGAGCACCAGCAGAAGCAGCCCGACCTGACCAAGAAGGGCGAGGAGCCGAAGACCACGGTCATCGGCACCGGCTGGACCTCCGTGTTCGTCATGCGCTCCGGTGGCGGCGCACAGGCCGACCCGGCCGAGGCCAAGAAGGCCGAGGACGTGATCAGCCAGCTGCCGACCGGTAACGGCGGGC
>NZ_JBEXCY010000322.1:0-9287 GCF_040605515.1 Dactylosporangium sp. NPDC005572
GGTGCCGAGCCCGGTCCTGCGGGCCATGGCCGACGGGCAGATCGCCCGCATCGAGGAGCTCACCCGTGTGCCGTCCGACGTGCAGGACACGCTGATCACGATCCTGTCCGAGAAGACCCTGCCGGTGCCGGAGCTCGGCGAGGAGGTGCAGGCCCGCAAGGGGTTCAACGTCATCGCCACGGCCAACGACCGCGACCGCGGGGTCAACGAGCTGTCCTCCGCCCTGCGCCGTCGATTCAACACCGTCGTCCTGCCGGTCCCGGCCGGGGTCGAGGAGGAGGTCGACATCGTCGCCCGCCGGGTCGCCGCCCTCGGCAAGGCCCTGGAGCTGCCCGAGCTGCCGCCGGCGGTCGACGAGATCCGCCGGGTCGTCACCGTCTTCCGAGAGCTGCGCAACGGCGCGACCGAGGACGGCCGGACCAAGCTCAAGTCCCCCAGCGGCACCCTGTCCACCGCCGAGGCGATCTCCGTGGTCACCAACGGCCTGGCGCTCGCCGCCCACTTCGGCGACGGCGTCCTGCGGGCCGGCGACGTGGCCGCCGGCATCCTCGGCGCCGTCGTCAAGGACCCGGTCTCCGACCAGGTCGTCTGGCAGGAGTATCTGGAGACGGTGATCCGCGAGCGCGAGGGCTGGCGCGACTTCTACCGGGCGGCCCGCCGCGGTGAGTGAGCCCCTGCTGCTCGGCGTACGCCACCACGGCCCCGGCTCGGCCCGGGCCGTGCGGCGGGCGCTGGCCGCGTTCCAGCCCCAGGTCGTGCTCATCGAGGGCCCACCGGAGGCGGACGCGCTGGTGCCGATCGCCGGCGACGAGGACATGCGGGCGCCGGTGGCCCTGCTCGCGTATCCGGCCGACCACCCCGACCCGCGCCTGCGGGCGTCGTTCTGGCCGTTCGCCGAGTTCTCGCCGGAGTGGCAGGCGATCCGCTGGGCCGTGGCCCGCGACGTGCCGGTCCGCTTCATCGACCTACCGGCCGCCGTCCGCCTCGCGGCGGGGACACCGGCGGGCGCGGCCGAGTCGCAGGACGCGGTCCGCGTCGACCCGATCGGGGCGCTGGCGGAGGCGGCCGGGTACGACGACCCCGAGCGCTGGTGGGAGGACGTGGTCGAGCACCGCTTCGAGTCGCCGGCACCTTCTTCGCCCGCGGTGCCGCCTCAGCCGACGGCTGGTCCAGCTGGTCCGGGCGTGGGGACCGTGGCACCTTCCGGGCCCGCCTCGGCCGGTGGTGCTGTCGGTCCGGGTGTGGGGGCCATGGCACCGTTCGGCTCGGTCCCAGCCGCCGGCTCGGCCCCAATCCCGGCCCCTCGCCCGGCTCCGGGCGCTGGCTCGGCTCCGGGCGCTGGCTCGGCTCCGGGCGCCGGCTCGGGCGTGGGCGCCGGCTTGGTCCCGGCCGCTGGCTCGGTCCCGGCCACTAGTCCGGCGACCATCCCCGGCGCCGGTGCAACAGGTCCGGGGCTGCGGATCGTGGCGCCCTCCGGCCCCGCCCCGGCAACCGGTCCCGTCCCGGTGACCAGCCCCGCGGCGGTCGCCAGCCCCATCCCGGCAACCGGGCCGGCTCTGACGACCTCTCCCGGAACTGGAGCCGGCCCGGGCTCGGTTGCTTCCCCGCCCCAGGCCGACCCGCCGGCCGCCGGGGCTGTGGACTTCGGCGAACTCGCCGGGGTCGGGCTGTTCGCCGCCGAGCCCGAGATCGACGCCGAGGAATTGCGGGCCGCGTCCGCGCCGTTCGCGGCGATCGCCGAGGCCATGGCCGTCGTGCGGGCGCACACGCCCGAGTTGCCCGAGGCCGAGCGGGTCGACGAGGAGCGGCGTGAAGCCCACATGCGGGCGGGGCTGCGGGCTGCGCTCAAGGAGTACGAGCGGGTGGCGGTCGTGTGCGGGGCCTGGCATGTCCCGGCGCTCACGGCGCCGCTGCCCAGCGCCTCGGCCGACGCGGCGGTACTCAAGGGGCTGCCCAAGGTCAAGGTGGCCGTGACCTGGGTGCCGTGGACGCATGCGCGGCTGGCGTCCTGGCAGGGGTACGGGGCGGGGGTGCGTTCACCGGGGTGGTACCACCACCTGTTCACCTCCGTGGACCGGCACGTGGTTGAGCGCTGGCTGGTCAAGGCGGCCGGCGTGCTGCGCAGGGATGGCGTGCCCGTGTCCAGCGCCCACGTCATCGAGGCGACGCGGCTGGCCGAGGCGCTCGCCACCATGCGCGGGCGGCCGCTCGCCGGGCTCGCCGAGGTCACCGACGCCGCGCACGCGGTGCTGTGCGACGGCGACGACCTGCGGCTCAGCCTGATCAACCGGCGGCTGGTGGTCGGCGACCGGCTCGGGCGGGTGCCGGACAAGACGCCGGCGGTGCCGATCTCGCGCGACGTCGCCGGCAGCCAGCGGCGGCTCCGCCTGCCGCCCAAGGTCGAGCGCCGGGAGCTGCGGCTCGACCTGCGCCAGGCGTTCGACCTCGACCGCAGCCGGCTGCTGCATCGGCTCCGGCTGCTCGGGGTCGAGTGGGGCAAGGTGCTGGCCGGGGCCAAGGGCAAGGGCACCTTCCGCGAGGAGTGGGAGATCGCCTGGCAGCCGGAGTTCGAGGTCGACCTGATCGAGGCGGGGGCGTACGGGACGACCGTGCTCGAGGCGGCCACCGCGCGGGTTGCCGAGCAGGCCGCCGCGGCGGAGACGCTCGCCGACGTGACCACGCTGGTCGAGCGGTGCCTGCTCGCCGACCTGCCGGCGGCGCTGCCGGGAGTGCTGGACGCGCTCGACGAGCGGATGGCGCTCGACGCCGACGTCGCCCACCTGATGGACGCGCTGCCGGCGCTGGCTCGGACGCTGCGGTATGGCGACGTGCGCGGGACGGACCTTTCGTCGCTGCGGGCGGTGACGTTCGGGATGATCACGCGCATCTGCGTCGGGCTGCCGGCCGCGGTCGGCGGGCTGGACGATGCCGCGGCGGCGGTCATGCGCGACCGGATCGACGGGGTGCAGGGCGCGCTCGCGCTGGTCGACGACGCCGACGCGACGGCGCGCTGGCAGGGCGTGCTCAGCGGGCTGTCCACCCGCGACGACCTGCACGGCCTGCTCACCGGGCGGATGAGCCGCCTGCTGCTCGACGCCGGCAGCGTCGACGCCGAGCAGGTCGGGGCTCGCATGGCGCTGGTGCTCACCGTCGGTGTGCCGGTGGCGCGGGCCGCGGCCTGGATCGAGGGGTTTCTGGCCGGCGACGGGCTGCTCCTGGTGCACGACGAGCGGCTCCTCGGGCTGGTCGACGCCTGGCTCACGGGCATTCCCGCCGAGGGGTTCGTGGAGGTACTGCCGCTGCTCCGGCGGACGTTCAGCGGCTATCCGGCACCGCAGCGGCGCATGATCGGCGAGCGGGCGGCGACCATCGGCACCGGCGGGCGGCGCCGCGGCGGCGAGGCCGACGAGGACATCGACGCGGAGCGGGGTACGTTGCTGCTCCCGGTCGTCGCCAGGCTCCTGGGGAGGGAAGTGTATGGATGACGAGCGGCTCCGGCGGTGGCGGCTCGCGCTCGGCGGCGCGGAGGGCGGCGAGGGCACCGGCTACAGCCTGACCGGCACCGACGCCGCGGTGGACGCCGCGCTCGGCGCGCTCTACGACGGCTCCCCCGACGGCCCGACGCAGCGCGGGGCCGGTCTGGGAGCGTCGGCGCCGCGGGTCGCCCGGTGGTTGGGGGACATCCGCCAGTACTTTCCGTCCACCGTCGTGCAGGTCATGCAGGCCGATGCCATCGAGCGGCTCAACCTGACCCGGCTGCTGCTGGAGCCGGAGATGCTCGACGCGGTCGAGCCCGACGTGCATCTGGTCGGCACGCTGCTGTCGCTCAACCGGGTCATGCCCGAGAAGAGCAAGCGCGCGGCCCGCAAGGTCGTCGCGAAGGTCGTCGCCGAGCTGGAGCGGCGCGTCGCCCAGCCGACCCGCACCGCGCTGAGCGGCGCGCTGAACCGGGCGGCCCGGGTCAACCGGCCCCGCCACCACGACATCGACTGGGACAAGACGATCCGCGCCAACCTCCGCCACTACCAGGCCGACCTGCGCACGGTGGTGCCGGAGCGGCTGATCGGCTACGGGCGCCGCGCACAGTCGGTCCAGCGTGACATCGTCCTGTGCGTCGACCAGTCCGGCTCGATGGCCGCGTCGGTGGTCTACTCGGGGGTCTTCTCGGCGGTACTGGCATCGATGCGCTCGCTGAAGACCTCGCTCGTCGTCTTCGACACCGCGGTCGTCGACCTGACCGACAAGCTGGCCGACCCGGTCGACGTGCTGTTCGGCACGCAGCTCGGCGGCGGCACCGACATCAACCGGGCGATCGCCTACGGCCAGCAGCTCATCACCCGGCCGCGTGACACGATCTTCGTGCTGATCAGCGACCTGTACGAGGGTGGCGTCCGCGACGAGATGCTGCGCCGTGTGGCCGCGATGACGTCCGCGGGCGTCCAGGTGATCACGCTGCTCGCACTGTCGGACGAGGGCGCCCCGGACTACGACCACGAGAACGCCGCCGCGCTGGCGGCGCTGGGGGTCCCGGCGTTCGCCTGCACGCCGGACGTGTTCCCGGAGCTGATGGCCGCCGCGATCGAACGCCGCGACCTGCACCCGATCATCGAGCGCAGCAAGTCGTAGGGCCTACTCGGAGGGCTGGGTGCGCAGGTAGCGGGCGAAGTGGGGGACCGTGAAGGCGACCGTCCCTCGCTCGCCCGAGTAGATCAGGCCCTTCTTGATCAGGGCGTCGCGGGCCGGGGACAGGCTGGCCGGCTTGCGGTTCAGGGACTTGGCGATCTCCGCCGTCGGGACCGCCTCCGACACGTCGACGGCGGGGAGGAGCGTGGCCATCGTGCGCATGTACTCGCGCTCAGCGGGCGTCGCCCGCTCGTAGCGGGAGCCGAAGAAGCCCACCGCCAGCTCGGCCTCCGCCTCGGGCGCCGCCACGCGGACGTCGGCGGCGGTGATCGGCGAGCGCGGGGCGTGGTCCCAGGTGGCCTTGCCGTAGGCCTGGACGAAGTACGGGTAGCCGCCCGAGGCCTCGTAGAGCGCGTCGAGTGCCTTCTCCTCGTACTCGACCTCCTCCCGATCGGCGGGCGCCGTCAGCGCGAGGTCGGCCGCGATCCGATCCAGCCGGTCGATCCGCTGGTACCGGAAGAGGCGCTCGGAGTACGACTTGGAAGCCGATAGCAGGGCCGGCAGGTGAGGCAGGCCCGCGCCGACGACGATGAGCGGGGCGCCGGTCTGCGAGAGCTCGTGGCATGCCGCGCACAGCGCCGAGACGTCGTCGGCCCCCAGGTCCTGCATCTCGTCGATGAACAGCGCGACGCCCGTGCCGACGTCGGTGGCCACGCTGGCGGCGTCGGTGAACAGCTCGACCAGGTCGATCTCGATGTCGCCCGAGTCGGCGCGGCCGGTGGTCGGCGGCACGTCGATGCCCGGCTGCCAGCGGTCGCGCAGCTTCGACGGGGGCTTGCGCGGATCCTCGCGCATCGCGAACGCCTTGAGCACGCCCAGGAACTCGTCGATCCGGTCCGGCGCGCGGTGATGCGGCGCGAGCTCCCGGATCGCCATGTGCAGGGCGGCCGACACAGGCCGGCGCAGGGACTCGTCGGGGCGGGCCTCGATCTTGCCGGTGCCCCAGAGCCGCGAGATGGCCTGCGAGCGCAGCGTGTTGAGCAGCACGGTCTTGCCGACGCCACGCAGGCCGGTGAGGACGAGCGAGCGCTCGGGGCGGCCACGGGCGATGCGCTCCAGCACCACTTCGAAGGCGTGCAGCTCGCGATCGCGACCGGCGAGCTCGGGCGGACGCTGCCCGGCGCCGGGCGCATACGGGTTGCGAACCGGATCCACGATCGCACAGTATCGGCGTCTCTAGCTCAGGGGCTAGAACCGCGTAGAAGAACCTCTACGGCGTGTCGTGGGATATCTAGCGTTTTCTAGCGCAGGCACAAGACTGCCCAATAAGGCGGCAGTGAAGCCCGCACTCCGGCTCGAACGAATGTACTACAACCCTACTCCGTGTCAAAACGCCGGGGGTGGGGTCGGAGAAGAACTCGGCCCGGTCCCCCGCAGGAGGACCGGGCCGGCGACGGCGAAACAGCAGGTCAGGTGCGCAGCTTCAGGCAGAGCACGAAGTCGTTCGTGTTGACCGTGCTGTCGAAGTAGTAGTCGTGGGTGTAACCGGTCACGCCGTTGCACTTCTTGACGTCGGTCGTGGCCGTGATCCGCTTGAGCACCTCGAACGTGCCGGGCGCACACGCGATCTTCTCCAGCTTCGGCGCCTTCGCGGTGCCCCGGTTGATCAGGCACTCGCCGACCTTGATGGTCGCCGCGTCGCCGGCCGAGACGCCGGTCGGGCTGGCCGAGGCGCTCGCCGAGGGCTGGGCCGAGGCCGCGTTGGAGGCCGCGCTGCTCGGGTTGGTCGAGGGCCCCGCCGACGGGGTCTGCGGCTTCTCGTCCTTCTGGAGCATGTAGTAGATGCCGGCCGAGCCGCCGCCACACAGCAGCAGCACGAGCACCACGACGAAGGCGACCGCCGCGCCGCCGGACTTCTTCTTCGGCGGCGGCGAGGGCGGCGGACCCCACTGCGGAGGCTCCTGCCCGTAGCCGGGGTCGCGGCCGTAACCAGGGTCGGGGCCGTAGCCAGGCGGCTGGCCGTAGCCGCCGCCCTGCTGACCGTAGCCACTACCGCCCTGGCCCCATTGTGTGTCCTGACCGTAGCCGCCGGGTGGCGCGCTGTAGGGGTCCGGCTGGCCGTAGGGATCCGGCTGCCCGTGCTGCTGCCACGGGTCCTGCGGCTGGCCCTGGTACGGTCCGCCCGGCGGTCCGTAACCCGACATGTCGATCCCTCCTGCGCTGGGGGTGGCGAACAGAGCCTAACGGGGTGCTCGCTGCTACGGTACTGCCCCCACCTGCCACTTCCGCCTCACGGATCCGTGCCGAACCAGGCTCAGATCAGGCGCAACTGTCGATCTTTCGGCTTCCGCGGCGCGGCCGGGCCCCGGCGCTCCAACAATCCGGGGTCGATGGCCGACAGGAACGGCGTCGGCGGCATGTCCCGCTCCGAACCGTGCCGGAAGCGCGTGCGGCTGTGCGAGAGGAAGAGCCGGTCCTGGGCCCGGGTGAGGCCGACGAAGAACAGCCGGCGCTCCTCGGCCACGTCGTCCTCCGACTGCCGCGCCCCGGCGAACGCCCGCAGCGGCAGCAGCCCGTCCTCGCAGCCGACCAGGAAGACGACCGGAAACTCGAGGCCCTTCGACGCGTGCAGCGTCAGCAGCGTCACCCGATCGGCGCGTGGATCCCAGCCGTCGACCTCCGCGCCGGTCGCGAGCGCGCCCAGGAACTCCTCGAGGTTGCTGCCGGCCCGCAGGGCGAGCGGGGTCATCAGCTCGACGGCGTTCCAGACGTCGGCCTCGCTCAGGCCGAGCACGTCGGAGTCGAGCTGGCCGCAGCGGCCGGCCACGACCTGGCCGGACAGGCGCACCCGGGCCGCGATCGAGCCGCCCAGCCCACCGGCGAACCGCAGCTCACGGGCGATGGCGGCGACGCCCGGACGGTCGAGCAGCCGGTCGTGCGACCGCTTCTGCACCGGGACGCCGGCCCGGGACAGGGCGTCGACGACCGGGCCGGCCTGGCTGTCCGTGCGGTACAGCACGGCGATGTCCGAGAAGGACATGGCGCCCACGGTCGCGCGGGAGTCGACCCGCCCGTCGTGCGAGCGGTGCGACAGGCCGCCGACCAGCTCGTCGACGGTGCGCACGACGAAGTCGGCCTCGTCGGCGACGGACGCCGCCGGGTACAGCCCGACCATCGGCGCCTCGAGGTCGAGCCGCGCCGGGTCGAGGCGGCGGCCGGGCACCAGCGTGGTCGGCGCGATCGCCTGGACGGCGGCGGCCAGGATCGGCGCCGACGAGCGGTAGTTGCGGGTCAGCCGGACCACCCGGGCGTGGATCTCGGGCGTCGAGAAGTCCTTGGTGAACCGCAGGAAGAACGAGACCTCGGCGCCGCGGAACGAGTAGATCGCCTGGTCCGGGTCGCCGATCGCGCACAGGTTGCCGCCGGGCGGGCAGAGCAGCCGGAGCAGCTCGTACTGCACCGGGTCGACGTCCTGGTACTCGTCCACGAAGATCCACTGCCAGCGTGCGCGATAGCGGTCGACCAGCGCCGGCGACTCCGACAGCAGCTGGACGGTCAGCGTCAGCAGCTCGTCGAGCGAGACCAGGTCCCGGGCCCGCAGCGCCTTCGCCAGCGTCTCCTGCATCGCCGGGTCCGCCAGCGCCCTGCGGGCCTCCCGCTCCGACAGCGGCTCCAGCGCCGCCAGCAGGTCGGCCTCCTCGGCGATGCGGAACTGCGGGGTCAGCCCGACGGCTCCCGCGTGCTCCCGCAGGATCGACAGGCCGAGCGCGTGGAACGTCGACACCGTGACCGCCTCGGTCACCGGCCCGAGCAGCCCCTCCAGCCGCTCCCGCATCTCCTCCGCGGCCCGCCGGGTGAACGTGATCGCCAGGCACTCCTCGGGATACACGTCCAGCTCGGCGCACAGGTACGCGATCCGGTGGGTCAGCGTGCGCGTCTTGCCGGTGCCCGGCCCCGCGACGATGAGCAGCGGCCCGCCGGGCGCCGAGGCCGCCACCCGCTGCAGTGCGTCGAGCCGGTCGAGCAGCCCGGTGCCGACCTCCTCCATGCCGGCCAGCATGGGTTCGAGCGGTTCGTGCGGCGACGGCGGCGGCGCGATCGGCGGCGGAGCCTCGACGATCGGCGGCTCGACCGACCTGGGCCGACGCTTCGCCGCGGCTTTCGCGGCAGGTTGACGCTGCTTCGGTACCACCGGGATGTCGAACAACGTCTCCTCTTGGACGGCAGGCGCGAGCTCAGCCGGGTCGAACAGCCGGATCACGCCGTACTCGCCGTCGTACCCCGGCGTCCGGTGCACCTGGCCGCGCCGCAGCCGCGCGATGCCCTCCCCGAGCAGCTCCCCGCCGACGCGCACGATCTCCTCGACCGGCACGTCCCGCAGGATCGCCAGCTCCGAGCCCAGCTCCGCGACGAGCGTGTTGAGCTGGGCGTCGACCGTCTTCGACTTCGGCCCCACGCCGTTGAGCTCGCCGAGGATCTCGTGCAGCTGGATCAGGTGCGTCACTCCCGGCGCACCCTCCGGCAGGAATCCGTCCGGACGGTCGGCCAGCTCCTCGACGCGGTGCAGGACGCCGACGGTCAGCGGCTTGCCGCACTCCGGGCAGCGCCCCTGCGCCTCGCGGGTGCGGGCCGGCGGCCAGCTGACGTCGCACGCCCGGTGCCCG
>NZ_JBEXCY010000323.1:0-9231 GCF_040605515.1 Dactylosporangium sp. NPDC005572
GCCCAAAACGGTGACCCTGACCGGGGCGGGCATCATGCCGATCACCTTCGGCAAGGCGTCGATCACCGGTTCGGACGCGGCCTGGTTCAAGATCACAAACGACGGCTGCTCCCTGAAGACGCTGGCCAAGGGGCAGACCTGCTCGATCACCGCGGTCACGCGGCCGGCCGCAGCCAACCCGGGCGGAGCGTCGATCTCCCTACCCGACGACAGCACCGCCGGTTCGACGGGGATCAGCCTGGGCGTCAACGGATTCAACAGTGGCCGTGGCAACTACACGCCGATGTCGCCCTACCGCATCATGGACACCCGCTCCGGCAAGGGAGCGCCGAAGGGCGTCGTCGGCAACGGTGGTGTGGTGAGCCTGCAGGTCACCGGTGCGGGCGGTGTGCCCACGGATGCGTCGACCGTCGTACTGAACGTGACCGTCACCGAGGCGGCCGGCCCGGGGTACGTCACGGTCTACCCGTCGGGTGTGGCGCGACCGACGGCCTCCTCGCTCAACTACGTCAAGGGCTGGACCGGGGCCAACTCGGTCACCGTGAAGGTCGGCGCCAACGGCAAGGTGGACCTCTACAACGCCGGCGGCCCGGCACACCTCATTGCCGACGTCTACGGCTACTACACGCAGGGCCACGAATGCTGCTCGAGCTACGACGGCGGGCAATACCACCCGCTGGCGCAGCCGATCCGCCTGGCCGACACCCGGGATTGGGGACTCGGCCGGGTCCCGGCCGGCTACTACATCACCGCCGGCGTCTCGTGGAACAGCAGCATCGACCCCTGGGTCCGGGCGTTCGCGGTCAACATCACGGCCACCGCGCCGACCGGAAGCGGCTACCTGACCGCCTGGAACGGCTACGCAGGCAGCCTGCCCAACACGTCGACGCTGAACTACACGGCGAACGCCACCGTGCCGAACTTCGCCGTGGTCCCGACGACGCAAACCGGCAGCGGGATGCCTTCGATCGGCGTCTACACCAGCACCAACGCGCACATCATCGTCGACATCGTCGGCTTCTACGACAACGGTTCGCTGCCCGGCGGGCTGCGATTCGAGCCGGTCGTGCCGACCCGGATCGCCGACACCCGCAGCGGGCAGGGCTGGCCCTCACGGCTCGGACCGGGAGCTACCGCGTCGATCACGACGCCGGGCTCGGTCGCGAACGTCGACACCCGGGCGCTGGCGACCAACGTGACCGCGGTCCTCCCGACCACGGCCACGTATCTGACGGTCTGGCCCAGCGGCAGCGGCAGGCCCGGCACGTCCAACCTCAACCCGACCGCCGGATCGGTCGTACCCAACGCCGTACAGACCATGATCGGCCAGGACAAGAAGTTCAACATCTTCAACGCCGGCGGCAACTGCAACATCGTCGTCGACGTCGTCGGCACCTTCTACCAGTACCCACCCTCGACACCGTCCGGATGGAGCACCTCCACGACAGACCCGGCACTGGTGACACCGACAGCACAGTCACCGAGACAGATCAACCGGCTCTAGCAACGACGAGGTCTCCGGTAGGCAACTACCGGAGACCTCGTCATATGTACGGAACGACGCTAACCCTGGCTGTACCGGTACGACGGCCGGGCAGTCGGAGGCTTGTTCGCGGCCGGCGCGCTGCTAGCCGTCACACCCGCCGGCAGCGGGTACGGGAAGTAGTCGAACCGTCCGGCCACGTCGACGATCACGTCGACGCTCGACCCGGCGTTGTACACGTTGTACTTGTTGCTCGGCCCGAGCGGCACGAATGCCGCGTTCGGCCGGACCTCGCGGGGCGCCAGGTTCAGGTTGCTGGCCGTCGGCCGCGCGTCACCGTTGGCCCACGCGGTCAGGTACGTCCACGCGCTGCCGTTGTTGACGCCGGTGACGTTGGTGACCAGCACGCCGGTTTCGTCCGCCGCGGCCGACGCCGGCGCGGTGAGCGTAGCCGTGCGGCTCGGACCCAGCGTCCCTGCCCCGCCCAGCTTGACGCGGGTGTCGGCGATCCGTGTCGGGGTCAGCGGATGGAACCGGAAGCCCGGACCGATCTGGGCGTCGTCAAAGAATCCCAGGACATCCACCAGCACGTGCGTCGACCCGGAAGACCCGTTGTAGATGGTGATCTCCGGCATGCCGGAGCAGCTCGGAGCCCGTTGGCAGTACCTGATCGGGACCACGGCGAAGTTCGGCACGATCGAGTTCGGCGTGAAGTTCAACGTCGAGGCCACCGGCAGCAGACCCCCGGCCCACGCGGTCAGATAGCCGCCCATCGTCGGGGTGACCGCGGTGATGTTCACCGCGACGGCCCGCACGTGCGGGTTGATGGCCGTGCCGTAGTCGATCACCGACGACAGGGACCACTTGCCGGGCAGCGGCCCGCCCCACCCCGGGTCACGGGTGTCGAGCACCCGCGTCGTCTCGTGCGGCTGGTACTGCCCGCCGGCTCCGTAGCCGATGGTGTCGAGGCCCAGGTAGACGCCCAGCGCGTCGGCGATGACGTCCACCGAGCCGCCCGCGTTGTAGATGTCGACCTTCCCGTTCGCGCCCACCGGCACCGTCACCGAGTTCGCGCCGGTCCAGCCCGCCGTGAAGTTCAGGTTCGACACCGTAGGACGGGTGGTCCCCGACGGGTACACCGTGAGATACGACGCCGACGTCGGGTTGGTGACGGTCACGTTGAGCACCACCGCCGAAACACTGGTCACGTCGACGCGGTCGAGGCGGGGGATCTGCAGCGACAGTGTCTTCTGCGCGCCCAGTGCGCCCTTCGGGGCTCCGGTGCCCAGCCGCGTGTCGAGAATCCGGGCCGGCTCGTTCGGGAAGAAGTTGCCCGCCGCCGTGTTGCGACCGAGCTCGAGCACCGAGACCGCGTGGAAACCCCGGGCGCTGTTGTCGGCAATCTTGAACACCGCCGTCAACTGGCCGAGCGCCGTGGGTCTGCCGTACAGACTGACCGAGCAGGTCTGCCCGTAGGTCAGCGCCCGGCCGGTGCAGGTGTTGACGCCGACGCCGAACGAGTCGGCCGCCGGGCCCTCGAACGAGACCGCGCCGAACTGGATCGGGTCACTGCCGAAGCCGGTGAACGTCACGGTCTGCTCCGGCCCGTGCTGGCCGAGCCCCACCCCCACTCCGTGGCCCAGCAGGTTTGTCGTGCTCTGCGCCGCGTCGACGTAGCCGACGTTCGAGTTGAAGCGCATCTCGCCCCACGTGCCCAGCCCGTTGAAGCCGCAGCCCGACGTGCGGTACCACGCCGCGAACGAGGTGATCTTGTCCTCGCTGTCGTGGGTGACCGACCGGATGGTGATCGTTCCGCTGTTCCCGCTGCATTCATAGCCCGTGGCGTCGAGCTCCAGGCGGTACGTGCCGGCCGTGCCGCCGGTCGGAGTGGTCGGGTAGGTGCCGGGTGTGATCTTCTGCCCTGGCGGGCTGGTGATGGTGGCGCTCGCGCCGGGTGTGTTCGAGTCGCCGTGGACCACGACCGTCTCATTTCCCGTGTCATGCGGATACGAGGCGATCCAGACATGGCCTGAGCTGTTGTCGATGGCGGCGCTGTAGAAACCGTTGACGGTGAATACGTTGTACGGGGCGACCGGCTGCGCGCTCGCCTGCGCTGGTAGGGCGACCGCCCCAAGAGCGATCGCTCCGAGCATGACCGTAACCGTCCGTAAGAGACGCATGCGACTCCCGCTGTACATCGGTCGGTGGTGTAAAGCAGGAGCACCTTAACGATGATCATCACGGCGTCGCAATGGGGAGACGTTCGTCGGCTGTGAACCGATCGGCGGCTTCGATCCGATGATGAGGTGTGAGGGAGAGATCTGAGGACGCCGACCTGCTCGCGCTGGCCGCCGCCGGTGACCGGGCGGCGTTCGAGGTGTTCTATCGGCGGCACGCCGTCTGGTTGACGCTGCGCCTGCGGTATCGGTGTGCTGACGAATCCCTGGTCGACGACGTGGTCCAGGAGACGTTCCTCGACCTGTGGCACGGGGGAGCGGCGCGCTACCGCGACCAGGGCGACGTCACCGGCTGGCTGTGGCGTATCGGTTCGCGACGGCTCGTGGACGCGCTGCGCCGCCAAGGCTCCGGGCACCGGCTCGGCCGCCTCCTGGCCCGCCTGCGCGGCCGGGACGAGCCGTCCGCCGAGGAACAGGTGCTGCACGGCGTCGAGCACGGCGACCTTGCCGGTGCCCTGGCCCGGCTCTCGCCTGAACTGCGGGCGGTCGTGCAGGCCACCGTCCTGGACGGCCTCACCACCGCCGAGGCGGCGGTGCTGCTCGGCATCCCGCCCGGCACGGTCAAGACGCGGGCGATGCGGGCCCGCCGGCAACTCAGGCAGGAGCTGGCATGAGACAGCGCAACATCGGCACCTGGCACCTGCACGACGAGGACCTGCACGCCTATGCGGAGGGCGGGCTCGCCGGCCCGCTGCTCTGGTCCGCGGAGGCCCACCTCGGCGCCTGCGCGGCCTGCCGCGACCGGCTCACCACCGCCGCGGAGCCGCGGCTGCTCGACGACGGCTGGGCCCGCGTCGACGCCGCTCTCGACGCACCCGTTCCCGGCCTGGTCGAGCGGCTCCTGCTGCGCCTCGGCGTGCCCGACCACACGGCCAGGCTGCTCGCCGCCACCCCGGCACTGCGCCTGTCATGGCTGGTCGCGATCGCCCTGACGCTCGCGATGACCGCCGCGGTCGCCCGGCTCGCCGACCCGCTCGTGTTCCTCGCCGCGGCGCCGCTGCTGCCGCTGCTGGGCGTCGCGGTGTCGTTCGGCCCCGGCATCGACCCCACCTATGAGATCGCCCTCGTCGCGCCGATCCGGTCCTTCCGGTTGCTCCTGCTGCGCTGCGCCGCGGTCGTCTCGGCCAACGCCGTGCTCTGCGCCCTGGCCAGCCTCGGCCTGCCCGACGAGGGCATCGGCGCCGCCGGCTGGTTCCTGCCGTCGCTCGCGCTGACGGTGCTCACCCTGCTACTCGCCCCGAGATTCGGCACCGTCGCCGCGGCCTGCGCCGTCGGCGCCGGCTGGGTCGGCCTCGTCGTCGCCGCGGCCGGGTCCCTCTTCACCGCCGCCGGCCAGGCCGGCACCGCCGTCGCCGCCGTCCTTGCCGCCCTGCTCCTGGCCAGGCGGGCGTCGGCGTTCGACACCGCCCGGCTGTTCCCCCGCATCACCACCAGGAGGACCCGATGAGCATCGACGCGGCCGCCGCGGCCACCACCCCACCGGGCACCACGGCCGCCGTGCAGGCCGACGGCCTGACCCTGCGCTACGGGCGCAAGGCCGCCCTCGACGGCGTCACCCTCACCCTCGGCCCGGGCGTCACCGGCCTGCTCGGCCCCAACGGCGCCGGCAAGACCACGCTGCTGCGCATCCTCGCCACGGCACTCGCCCCCGACACCGGCTCACTGCGCGTCCTCGGCCACGACCCGCTGACCGGCCCGGGGCGGCTCGCCGTGCGCCGCCGTCTCGGCTACCTGCCCCAGGACCCCGGCTTCCACCCCGGCTTCACGGCCTTCGAGTTCGTCGACTACGTCGCGATCCTCAAGGAGCTCACCCACCGCGGCGACCGTCACGCCGAGGTCCGCCGCGTCCTGTCCACCGTCGGCCTCGACGACCAGCGCCGCACCCGCATCCGCGCCCTGTCCGGCGGCATGCGCCAGCGCGTCGCCCTCGCCGCCGCCCTCGTCGGCGACCCCGATCTGCTCATCCTCGACGAACCGACCGTCGGCCTCGACCCCCAGCAGCGCATGCGCTTCCGCGAACTGTTCGCCGACCTCGGCGAGGACCGCGCCGTACTCCTGTCCACCCACCAGACCGAGGACGTCATGTCCCTGTGCCGCCAGGTCGTCGTCATCGACCAGGGCACCGTCCGCTTCACCGGCACCCCGGCCGCCCTGGCTGCCCTGGCCGACGGCCGCGTCTGGACCAGTGCCACCCGCGAACCCCGGGCCCTCGCCTCCTGGCGCACCGGCACCGGCCTGCACCGCCACGTCGGCGACCCGCCCCCCGGCGCCGAACTCCTCCCACCCACGATCGAGGACGGCTACCTCATGCTCGTTGACCTGCACGGTGCCTCGTGACCACGGCTGTCGCACCACGCGTCAGCGCCCCCGCCCGGGTGCCCCGCCGCCGGGCGATGCTGGCGCTGGCCAGGGTCGAGTCCGTGCGGTTCCTGCGCCACCCGTTGACGATCGCGGCGCTGCTGCTCTTCGTCTCCCCATGGATCTACGACCTGGCCACGGGCACCACCGACCGCTATCCAGTCCTGCACGACAAGGCCGTCGACCTGCAGATCCTCGGCATCTTCGTCCTCGGCGGCGGCGCTCTCATCGTGGCCAACCTCAACGTGCTGCGCGCCCACCGCCATCACACCGACGCGCTCTACTCGACCCTCGTCCTGCCCGACCCGTGGCGCACCGGCGCGTTCCTGCTCGCCGCGCTGCCGTATGCGGCCGTGGTCGCCGCCCTCGTGACCGCCCGCATCGGGGCTCTCGCCCTGCTCCCCGGCGCCGCCGGCCGCATCGACCCGGCCGAACTCGCCACGACCCCGGCCGTCGTGCTGCTCCTCGCCGCCGTCGGCGTCCTGCTCGCCAAGCTGGTGCGCTCCGCGATCGTTGCGCCGCTGGCAATGTTCGGCTTCGCCGTCGCCGCGTTCGTCGCCCTGGTCGCCGCCGCCCGCGGCAACACCGTCCTGCGGCTCCTGCTGCCGGTGATGTTCACCGACCTGCCCTTCTCTCTGCCGGCCGAGCTGGTCGACCGCCCGTCGCTGCGCCACCTCGCCTACCTGGCCGGCCTCGCCGCGCTCGTCGCCGTCGCCGCTCTCGCCCGCTCCGGCGTCCGCGGCCGCCCCCTCGCCGCTGCCCTGACCCTGGCCACGGCCTTCACCGCGACCGCCGGCGCCGCCCAGTTCCACACCGACGACGCCCTGCGCCGCGCCGCCATCACCGCCACCGCCAACCCCGCCGCCACACAGGCCTGCCACCGCCGCGGGGACGTCACCTACTGCGCCTTCACCGACTTCACCCCCTGGATCCCCGGCTGGGAGGCCGTCGTCCGGGGCGTCCGCCGCCCTGCCCCCGCCACCGTCGCCGCAACCCCGCTCTCGGTCCGCCAGCGCGTCTGGGCCTACGGCTACCCGACGGGCGGCGCCAGCAGCAACGTCGCCGACGAGACCGGCCGCAACACCGCCTGGGAGCAGGCCGCGGCCGCCGCCGGCACCCCCGCCGCCATCCCGGTCAGCACCACCTGGGGCGACGGCCGATCGGAGGCCACCTTCGCCGCCGCTGTGGCCCTCCGCCTCATGACCGGCAGCGCCTTCGCCCCCACCGGCACCGTCTGCGGTGCCCGCGGCGCCCTGCTCGTCTGGCTGGTCGGCCAGGCCACCCCCGGCACCGCCACGGGCCTGCGCGACCTCGACGCCTCCAGCTGGGGCGCCCTCGTCTTCACCGACGCCACCACCTTCATGGGCGTCTCGGTCCCCGACCACGACGCCGCCTCCGGCCTTGCCGCCCTGGGCCGCCCGCACGCCGAGATGGCCGCCCTGTTCGCGGCCAACTGGACCGAGCTCACCGACCCGGCCACGCCGACGGACCGCTTCGCCGCGCTCGCCGGCCTACCGCTCGCCCCGCAACCCTCACCCGAGGAGCGTCCCGCATGCACCATCTGACCCGCGTCCCGCTCCGTTGCGCCATCCACCGCCCGGCCCGCCGCCGGCCCCACGCCCCGGTCGCCGGGTCCGACCGGTTCGCAACGGGCGCTGCCACGCTCCGCCTTGAGGTGGCATGAAGCGGCTCGCGCTGGTGTGGCCGACGCTGCGGGCGACCCGTCACACCCCACTCCTCGGCGCGATGGCCGCCGGGCTCGCGATCGTCACCGTGCCCGCCGCGATGACGGTGACGCTCAGCCCCGACAACCTGGCCACCCTGCTCCGCCTCGGCATGGCATGCGCCGCGGTCGGTCTCGCGTTTCTGTTCGACGACCCCGCGAAGCCCACCACCGCCACCGCACCCACTCCCGCCTGGCACACCATCGCGATCCGTGCCGGCGCCGCCGGCGGGGCTCTGGCCGCCTGGTGGGCCGCGGCCTACTCGACCACCGTCGCGGGCGCCGAGCACGGCACCGGCGACAACCTTCCCCTGGCCGGCCTGACCATCGAGGCCGCCACGTTCGGCGCGATCGCCGTGGCCGCCGCGGTCGTCGCCTGGCGGCTCGCCCCCCGCGGCGTCGTCAGCCCGGCCGCGGCACCGGTCGTGCTGGTCGCCGTCGCCGCCCTGGCCTTCGCCCCGCGCCGGCTGATCGTGTTCGTCACCGTCACCAGCTCCGAGTGGGACGCCGCCCACGATCGCCTCGCGCTCCTGCTCGCCTGCTGCCTCGCCACCGTGGTCGCCGCCGCGACGCTGCCGCCGCTGGCACGCCGCCGGACCGCCAGTCCCACCACCGCACCCCGTTCTGCCTGACCACATGGGCGGCGCCGGCGCCCTGACCAGCGAACCCGGGTCGATCCGGACCACGCGGACGGCTGCTGGCGATGCCGCCCGCGTTCGCCCATCGGCAGTTCGGTGCAACGAGCCGACGGGCTGGTCCACCCGCGACTCGAACGGACGCGCTGTCATCACGCCGACCCAAACGCCGGTCCGACCGTTCGCCGTGACGTTGCGTAGCCGGTGGGCGGGGGTGTCGCACACCGGCTGAGCGCTACCCGGCGGGCGGGCCGGCGCAAGTGTTCCGCCGGCTTCTACAGTGGACAGACAAAGAGAGGCGGTTGACCGCGTTTCCGCAGGTCAACCGCCTCTTGATGTTGCGCGCCCGAAGGGACTCGAACCCCTAACCTTCTGATCCGTAGTCAGATGCTCTATCCGTTGAGCTACGGGCGCTCGGTGCTCGGCCCAGTGTACACACCGGGTTTTGCGCGGAGGCTCCGGGATTCGAACCCGGGATGGGCTTTAAGACCCAAACCGCATTAGCAGTGCGGCGCCATAGACCGAACTAGGCGAAGCCTCCAGCAGTCCCCGTCTCCGGTGACCGCCGTACGAGGATACAGGCCCGCCCGATCCCCCGGCAAAGCGGGTACGCCTCCCGCGCGGGCGGCCGGTCTGACCTGGGGCCCGGCTCGGATGTGACGACGGCCACTGTCGACGCGGGGATGGCGTCGGTCACACCCGGCGCGGGCGGCTGTTGGCCATTACGCTCTTGCAGATGGGAGAGGACGCCAGCCCGCCGCCGCGAAAAGCCAATAAACCGCCAAAAGCGGACAC
>NZ_JBEXCY010000324.1:0-9150 GCF_040605515.1 Dactylosporangium sp. NPDC005572
TTCATCCTGGCCGACCTGCGGGAGCTCCACCGGCCGTACCCGGAAGTCGTCCGGCGCGGCGACGGCGTGTTGTCCGTCAACGACGCCGTGGTACGCCTCGCGGGAGACAACGTCGAGATCCTCAGGAGCGGAGGGCCGGGCATCGACCTGATCCGGTCCGGTGCTGACGTGGCGCAGCGCTTCAGGTAGGAAGGCGGGCACCGCCGGTGCTGGTCAGTGTCGGCGGGTGGCGAAGTGGCGCACCGCGCAGGCGAGCAGGTCGGTGGTGAACGGCAGCCGCGCGCAGCAGTCCAGCGCCTCGGCCAGGTGTACCTCGATCAGCCTGCGCGCCTCGGGTAGGCCGCACGTGCGCACGATGTTGGCCTTCGCCGTGTCGTTGCCGGCATCCTTGCCCAGCAGCCAGGTTGACGAGGTGGCGTCCAGGACGTCGTCGCGGAGCTGGAAGACGACGCCGGCGTGATGCGCGTACCGTTTGAGCAGCTCCACCTGCTCCGGTGGCCGGTCCTGCAACATCAGCAGCGGCACCAGCGCGGCCTCGATCGCGGTCGAGGTCTTCAGGCGGTACATCTCAATGATCTCCGCCGGCGTCACCGGCGCGCCGTCCTGGCCCAGGTGCAGGTCCAGGTGCTGTCCCCGGCAGAGACCGTCCGGGCCGAGCACCGTGCCGACGTACTCGATGACGGCGGTGACCCGTCGCGCCGGGAACGTGCTGCTGAGCTGCGCCACGAGCCCGAACGCCGAGGAGATCATCGAGAGGGCCGCGAGCTGCGTGGTGGCCTCCCCGAACACGAGATGGGCGGCGGGCCGGCCGCGGCGCAGGGTTGCGCCGTCCTGCGCGGGCAGGTCGTCGAAGATCAGACTGGCGGTGTGGAACAGCTCACCGGCGACCAGCACCGGTTCGATCGCCGCCGGCTCGATGCCGAGCCCCTCGGCCAGCATGAGGCCGAGCGCGGGACGCAGCCGCTTCGCCGATCCCGCCAGGGCGTAGGAGACGACTGCATCGATGCCCTCGCCGCCGCGAGCCGCCTGATGCCGCTCCAGTAGGTGGTTGAGGTACGGCAACCGGTCCGCGATGAACGTCCGGCAGTCGACCGTGGACGGGTCACGGTACCGCAGGACCTGACCCGCCCGGCTCCGCAGCCGCTGTTCGGCCACATCGATCCGCCCGACTGCCAGGCTGGACCGCTTGGTCGCCGTCACCAGGAACCGCTCGATCGCACCGGTTGGCGCGAACCGGCGGCGCAGCACGTCGGCGCGGCCCGGGTTGACGGCGAGGTGCCGGCCCAGCCGAGCGGTGTTGTAGTAGGCGAGCGCGTCGGCCACGTCGGGTTCGCCGTCGAACACCTCCGCGGCGACGTACGCCTGGTACGCGAACAGGTCGTGCAACGCGTCCGGCCCATCCGTGCCTGATGATGTGAACGGGGTCCGGCGGCCGTCCCGTTCATCGTCGGCAGCGTCGATCAGGTCGTCACGCAGCTGGCTGAGGAAGATCGTGTTGATACTGCGGCGGTAGAACGTGTCGTCCAACTCCCGCCGCGCGAGCAGGTTGGCGATCACGCGGCTCATACCGGCCTTGACGAACATGTCCGGATACATCGCGTCCAGCCCTGCCGCCGGCAGCGTGCCGGTCGACCGCTGTGCATCGCGATGCTGGGCCAGATACATCGACTCGGCTGCGTGGTACAGGTGCCGGTGCGCGTCGATCGGATAGGCGTCCAGCAGCCACCCGTGCACGGCGTGCAGTTCCTCGGCGAGCGGGTGCTCCGGCAGGTCGGCGAGGTCGGCCGGCTGTCCCGTGGCAAGACTCTTGAGGGTCAGCTCGTGCAGCCGCTCCCGGAGTTCGGCCGGAAGATGGTCGCCGGGCAGGTCATGGAGCGCGTCGTCGACGATGGCGTAGGCGGCGCCGAACCCGTACGCTCCGGCCACCACGCCTGCCAGCCGCGTCCTGGCCTCGTCCGCGTCGGCGCCGGCGGCCCCGTGCGCCGCGATGATCAGCACGCCGGCCGTCGCCCGCAGCACCTTGCCCATGCCGCCGCTCCGGACGACGGCCTCGGGCAGGATGCGGTGCAGATGCTCGAGGCGCCCGGCCAGCCAGGCCAGCTCGGCGGTGCCCCGCAGCGGCGGCAGGTGGCGCTCCAGCGTGGCGACGATCCCGGCCACTCCGCGCCGGTCGTCGATCCCTGCAAGTACGTCCCGCACGGTCGGCAGCCGCCGGTCCGCAAGGGTGGCCTCGGCCGGTACCGCTGCCAGGTTGAACACGCTGAAGTGGGCGATCTCGCGGGCGGCCCGGACCCGCTCCGCTGCCCGGCGCCTGCCCGGGACGGTGAACCGGCCGGCCAGGGCCAGCTGTTCGGTGCAGCGGTCGGCGTACTGCTCGACCAGGTCCGGCCGGGTCATACTCCAGCGCCGGAAATCGGCCAGGGTATGCTCGACGCCCGCCATCAGCCGGCTCTCCACCAGATCCTCCTGGCGGAAGGGAAACGGCCCGCGGGCGTTTGCTGGGTCACTCATCAGCGTCCGGCACTACTCCCTGCATACGCGGCATCGGTGGTAGCCCAGGATGGTAAGCGACGCACGCTCGTCCCTCGGACCGCACGCTCAGGACCGCCTGCCACCCGCTCACCGACACGGGGCGGATCTGGTGTCGACAGACACCCCGTCCAGAGGAAAGTGGGCAACGACCAAGCTCGACGAAGGCGCCCGCCTCGTCGCCGGCGGTCTCGACGCCCCGGAAGGGCTCGACGGCGGCAACTACGTGCGGCCCAGCGTCTTCGCCGACGTGGACAACTCCATGCGCATCGCCAACGATTCCCCCGCCGCACTCAAAGCCATCCGGGCGAGACGGTGGCCGGACGCAACTCCGCCAGTGGAGCTGATCTGAACGTTGTCCGGGGGCCTTTCACATCGCTGCACGTCCCGAAGGGTGGTCAACGGGATGACGGACGGTGCTGTTCCTGTGGCAACAGTTGCGTGATCAGGGCATTGGCGAGCCATTTTTCGTAGCGGTCGGTGGTCCATCCGCGTTCGATGACGAGGGTTCGGTAGACCTCGGGCAGAACGAGGGTGAGGTAGATGGCCACGCCGTCGTCGACGCTGACGCCTGGGGCGAGGTGGGATGCGATGGCTTCGATGTGGCGGCGGAAGGCGCGTTCGCGGTTTGCGGCGATGGTCCGCATGTCTCGGGCGATGTCCGGGTCGGTGCGGGCTGCTTCCTGGTAGACGTCGATCACGTCGTACATCTGCTCATACTGCCGGCGCTGAAGGTTTGCGACCATCCGGAGGCCGTCTCGCGAGTCTGGCTGCGCGAGGGCTTCTTCGTGGACCCGGTCGACGTCGAGGGTGCCGGTGACACTCCAGGCGATGGCCCGCAGAATGGCGGCCTTGCCGCCGAACGCCGAGTAGATCGTCGGTGCCGGGATGTCGGCGGCCTCGGCGATCGCGGCGATGGTCGTTCCCACGTAGCCCTGGCTAGCGAACAGGGCACGCGCGGCCGAGGCGATCTGCGTCTTCGTCGCCATCGCCTGACGCTGCCGGTGGCTCGACCCTTCCCTCTTGACGACCACGGTAAAAGAGTATCACTCTTGAGTTCATAGTCGTACTATGACGAAGAGAGCTTAGCTATGACATCGGAACTGGTTGAGGCACCCGTGCTGATCGTGGGCGGTGGCCCGGCCGGGCTGACCGCGTCGCTGTTGCTGTCCCGGCACGGCGTCGAGTCCCTGCTGATCGACAAGCGGGTGACCGGGTCGCCGCTGCCGCGGGCCCGGGGCGTGCACTCCCGGGCGATGGAGATCCTGCGGGTGTGCGGCGTCGAACCCGACCTGCGCGCCGTCGAGTTGCCGATCACCCCGGGGGCGGAGTGGCGAACGGACCTGACCGGCTTGCCGCTGCGAGAGGACGTGCCGTCTGCCGGTCGGTCGCTGGTGAGTCCGTGTGAAGGGCTGTCGGTCTCCCAGGATGTGTTCGAGTCGGTGCTGCGCGACCACGCCGGTGGATACCCGGCGGGGCAGTTGCGGACTGGTGTGCTGCTGGAGTCGTTCCAGACCGTCGACGACGGCGTGCTGGCCACGGTGATCGAGCAGACCTCTGGCCGGGCGACGCACGTCCGGGCGCGGTGGATGATCGCGGCCGACGGCGCCCGTAGCGGTATTCGTCAGCGACTCGGTATCGCCATGAACGGCCCCGACGACCTCGGTCAGCAGACGATGATCGCGTTCCGGGCCGACCTGACCGCCTGGACCGGTGCCCGTCCGCGGGGGATCTACTTTCTCACCGCCACCGGAGCCGCGCTGATCTGGACCCACGCCGAAGACCGCTGGGTGATCAGTCAGCCCGGCCCGATAGTCGCGGGCGAAGACCCCGCGATGGTCATCCGCCGCGTCCTCGGCCTTCCCGACCTGACCTTGGACGTGCTGGCCACCAACCCGTGGACAGCCGCCGCGCAGTCCGCTGCGCAGTACGCGCACGGTCCGGTGTTCCTGGCCGGCGACGCCGCCCACCGCTTCCCGCCCGCCGGCGCTACCGGTGTGAGCGCAGCAATGCACGACGTGCACAACCTCGCTTGGAAGATCGCCGCCGTCGTCCACGGCCACGGCGGTGAAAAGCTGCTGGACAGCTATGCCGCCGAACGAGAGCCGGTCGGCCGGCGCAACGCCGAGGAGACCGGCGCCGCCTGGTCACGGATCTTCAGCGGGGACGGGGCGCCGTTCAGCGGGCGCAGCCTCGCTCAGATCGACATGGGCCACCAATACGCCTCACCGGTCATTGTCAGCGACGGCAGTCCTGGCGCCGACCCGCCCGGCGCTGATTACCAGCAGACCGCCACACCCGGCTGCCGCGCCCCGCACCTGTGGCTGACCGACGGGACCTCCACCATCGACTTGTTCGACCGTCAGTTCGTCCTGCTGACCGCCGAACCGGGCGCGGCATGGCGCGACGCCGCCGCGCACTGCGCCGACGTACGCGTCGACAGTCACGTCCTGACCGAGTCCGGATGGCCCGACCTGTACGGCGTCTCGCCCGACGGTGCGGTTCTTGTCCGCCCCGACGGACACGTCGCCTGGCGCAGCCGCACCGCATCCACCGATCCCGTGGCGGACCTCCGGACCGCCCTGACCACCAGCACCGGAGGCTGACATTGTCGCCCTACTGCCCCTCGTCGGCGAACGGTGGAAATGCGCAGATCGCCGGCGCTCTCGCTTTGCCATGAGCGCGCGGCCGGCCTTGCCCGATCGGTGGGTGGCCGGCTACGCCGGTCGGTCCCGGTCCCTCATGTGGTCGAGGCTCGGTAGATGGCGACGATAGAGGTGTCGAGCGTCCGGTTGAACTCGTCGTCGGTTTGCTGGTGCCGAAGATCCTCCGTCAGCGCTCGCGAGAAGCTGGCGATCAGGCCATGGTTGCGAGCCAGCCGGGCGACGGCATCGTGCTGGGAGTATCCGCCGGACAGGGCGACCACCCGCAGGACCTTCGGATGCTCGATCAGCTCGGCGTAGAAGTCGTCCTGCGTCGGAATGGACAGCTTGAGCATCACCTGCCTCCCGTCCGGCAGTACCGAGAGGCGGTCGAGGATGCCCTGCCGCAGCAGCTCCTCGGCCGACCGCTTCTCGTCGCTGTGGATGTCGACCTCAGGCTCGATGATCGGCATGAGGTCGGCGTCGAGGATCTGCTCGGCGTAGCCGAACTGTTGATCGAGCACGGCGGCGACACCCGCCGGGTTGGACCGGGCGATGAACGAGCGCATCTTGGTGCCGAACACGCGGCTGCGGGTGGCCCGCGCAAGCACGTCGTCCAGCTTGGTGAAGGGCTTCATCAGCCGCACGCCATCCATCTCGTCGGCGAGTCCCTCGTCCACCTTGACGAACGGGACGACCTGCTTGCGCTGCCACAGGTACAGCGGGGTGGCCATGCCGGCCACCTCGCGGTTCATGGTCTGCTCGAACAGGATCGCGCCGAGGATGCGGTCACCGGTGAAGGCCGGCGCGGTGATGATTCGCGACCGGAACTCGTGCATGCGATCGAACATCTCGTCCTGGGTTGCGTAGCCCGACTCCGGCACGCCGTACTGCGCCAACGCCTTCGGGGTACTGCCACCACTCTGGTCCAGCGCGGCGAGGAAACCGCGGCCGTACCCGATCTTCGACCCTTGCTCCTGGTCCATGCCCCGATCCTGGCACCGAACGCCGGCTGGCCGTGGACGAATGGCGACGAGCTCACCACCACCAAGTACCGTCGCACGGGCTAACCCCACCGCGCCGGCCGCCGGCCGCCGCGTATCGGCTGCGCGATTTCAGTCGGGTTCGAAGAACTGCGGATCGCCTTCCCCGCACTGCTGCCCCGCTTCCCCGGGCTGCGCCTGCTCGACGACGTGAACGACATCGAAGTCCTCTCCGACCGGCGGCTCAACCACCACGGCGAGGACAACAAGTTGACAACGTGCGGGTCGATGTGTCGCGCTGCCACGTCGGCTCGGCGCGCCGGGCCGCGAGTGCGGCACGAACCGCGAACGTCACATACACCACGGAGGCCGGAGCGAGCCAGGGTCGGTGCAGCACGACGTCGCGGAGCCAGGCCAGCCGCGCCGCGCGGCGGATGGTCGGGTCGGCGGCACGTAGCTGTGCGTTGGCCGCCCGGATGCGGGTCAGGCAGCGGAGTAGCTCGCGGCTGTGCCGGGGCGTGGCGACCCGCGCGCCGACCGCCTCGACGACCGCTTTCTCCGCGGCGTGGAACTGCCCGTCGAGGAACAGGTCGTCGGCGAGCACGTCCGGGAACCGCTCGAAGCGGGCCCGGCCGGCCGCCGACACTGCGACCACACCCCGCCCGAACAGGCCCGACCGATACGCCGGCAGGTGCCGGTCGATCGCGTAGAACGCCCGTACCAGCGGCGAACGCCCGGCAACGTCGAGGTCGCGGCGGGGCACGACGGCGAGCGGCGCGCCGGGGCCGGTGAGTGCGGCGGCGAGCGCCCGGGCCGCTGCTGGCTCCAGAACGATGTCGGCGTCCAGGTAGATGCGCGGGAACGCGGCGCTCACCGCGTCGCCGGCGTTGAGTGCCGCCGACTTCGACGCCTTCGGCAGCTCCAGCACGCGGACTCCGGGCCGGGCTCGTGCGATCCACGCGGTGGCGTCGGTGCAGCCGTTCGCGACCACGGTGATGTCCAACGCGTCATCAGACGCGCCATCACGGAGGGCGTCAAGACAACGGCCGATGACCGTGGCCTCGTTGTGCGCCGGGATGACGACGCCCGCGACCAGATCAGTCCTGGGTGTGTCAGTGATGTCGTCTCCGGGGTCGGGGCAGGGATCGCAGTTCGGCGTGGACGGGATGGGGGTTACCGCAGACCCGTCCAGCAGTCGCTGCCAAAGCGCGAGGTACCGCCCGACCTGGTGCTCCCAGGCAAGGGCGTTGCGGAACCGGTCGAGGCCCACGACGCGCATCCGGGCACGGCGCTGCGGATCGGCGAGCAGCGTGTGCAGCGCGTGGGCGAACTCATCCGGACCACCGGTAGGCACGTACGACGCGGCATCGTCGGCCGCACAACGGGTTTCCACCAGGTCGGCAGCCACGATCGGCAGGCCGTGCGCCAGGTAGTCCGCAGTCTTCGCCATCGAAGACAACTGGTTCATGCGGGTCGGCAAGTCTGGCTGAATCGCCACAGTCGCCGACCACAACAGCTCGTCGAGCTGATTCCCGGACAGCCAACCGGCAAAGTGCACCATATCGGCGACGCCTTGCTCGGCCGACAGCTTCTGCACGGCCGGCATGCTCTCGCCATCGCCGGCTATGACCATCCGCCAGCCGGCACGACCGCGCAGGCGCACCAGCTCGGCCACGGCGAGCACCGCGCCTTCGACGTTGTCCTGCGGCCCGACCACCCCGACGTATGCGATGACATGTTCACCGGCCGGATTGCTCGGCGTGCCGGCGACCTCGGCTTGCGCCGGGCCATTGCCGACGATCGTTACCCGATCCTCCCGTACTCCGTGACGACGCGCGTTGTCGCGGAAGGATCGGTTCGGCGTGACCACCTCGTCGGCGGTACGCAGCGTCAGCCGTTCGAAGACCTGCAGCAGCCGGTACACCCACCGGTTCGGCCGCCCCCCGGCCCGCGTCGCATAGATCTCCGGGCAGAGATCCTGATGGTCGAAGACCCAGCGCCGACCGGTGGCCCGGATCAGTATCGCAAGCGGCCAGTACACGTCAGATGGGTTGCACACCTGCACACCCTGCGCCCGCCCCCGCAGCACCTCACCGAAGAGCAGAATGGCGACGCAGAGGAACGACCAGCTGAACTCGATCGCATATGTGAAGAGTCCCGATCCCAGCACCGGAATCGGGTACGACCTGAGCCGGGTGTCCCGGGTGCCGGGCATGACCCTCAGGGCGGGCCGGACGCGCGGTGAGATCACGGTGACGTGGTACCCGTGCGCCTCGAGGGCGAGGCACTGCCGGACGATGCGCCGGTTGCGCTCGCCGGGCAGGTTATGGGTCAGAATCGCGATGTGGATGTTGCGTTGCTTCATCAACAGCCCCGGAGTGCCAGGCCCAGGCAGGTGATCGACGTGCATGGGTGCGGCTTCCGGCACTCGCCGCTGCGCGGCAGGGCACGGTCGGCCGGAATGCGTGTCGCTCACGCATGCGACGTCATCGTTGTAAAGATGAGGTTGCCATCGGACGCTCACGCTTCGCTTCGCCCGTCGCAGGTGACCAGCGCGGATTGCCACGCTCACCCGCCGACCGGCTCGGCCGGCACCTGCGCGTACTTGAACGCGGCGGCCTGGGCCTGCGGGGGCTCGGATTGCCAAGGTCGAGTGCACTCATCCGGCACCGTTACGCCGTTCAGGCGATAGGCCGAATCTGCTGGGGCGACACGGAGCTCTTCCTCGATCTTGAGTTCGGGCTGTCGCCGTGCGCCATCAGCCAGGGGCGCAACCCGGTGACCGGGCCGCGCCCCTGGCTGATGGTCGCGCAGGGCCTACCTATTTGATCTGCTGGCCGTTGTCGTTCCAGGTGTTGTTGCTCCACTGCGGCGGGGTCGAGGCGGAGAAGGCCTGGGTGCCGTAGTAGCCGCCCTTGGGCCAGAAGCCGCCGGTGGGGGAGCGCATGAACTTGTTGTTCGTGACCTTGCCGTTGGTGATCTTGTAGTTGGCGTCG
>NZ_JBEXCY010000325.1:0-9116 GCF_040605515.1 Dactylosporangium sp. NPDC005572
AGGAACATGCCCTGCTTGTGCGGCGAGCGGTCGACCGTGTACTCCAGCAGGTCCTAGGCCCAAGACCGATGATCCGGTACATCGTGGGACGCATCAGCCAGGCCGTCGTCGTGCTGTGGGCGGCGTTCACGCTGACGTTCGCGATCCTCTACCTGCTGCCGAGCGACCCGATGGAGCTGCAGCTCGCCGCGGCCGGCATCCAGCCCGACAGCCTCTCCCCGGAGCAGGTCGCCGGGCTGCGGCACAAGTTCGGCCTCGACGAGCCGATCTGGCTGCAGTACTGGCACCACCTGTCCGGCTTCGTGCGCGGCGACTTCGGTACGTCGCTGACTCAGGGCGTCCCGGTCAGCCAGCTCATCGGGCAGCGCATCGGCCAGACGCTGCTGCTCAGCCTGTGCGCGGCCGCGGTGTCGCTGGTGGCCGGCACCGCGCTGGCCTACCTGGCGACCTTCGTGCGCTGGAACCCGCTGCGGCTGGCGCTGACCCGGCTGCCGGCGCTGGGCGCCTCGTTCCCGCAGTTCTTCATCGCGCTGTTCCTGATCCAGCTCTTCTCCTTCCAGCTCGGCTGGTTCCCGGCCAACGGCACGCAGGGCGCGGCGTCGCTGGTGATGCCGGTCGCGGCCATCTCGGTGCTCACGTCGTCGGTGCTGGCCCAGGTGCTCATCAAGACCTTCGACGAGACGCTGCGGCTGCCCTACATCGCCACGGCGCGGGCCAAGGGCCTGTCCCGCACGGCGGTCCATCTGCGTCACGCCCTGCGCAACGCGGCGCTGCCGGCGATGACGATCCTCGGCGTGCTCGTCGGGCTCAGCGTGACCAGCTCCATCGTGATCGAGACGGTCTTCACCCGGGAGGGGATGGGCAACCTCGCCCAGCAGGCGGTCCTGTCCCAGGACGTGCCTGTCGTGCTCGCCGTGGTGACCATCGCCGCGAGCATCTTCGTTCTCGTCAACCTCGTCGTGGACCTGCTCTACCCGCTGCTCGACCCGCGGATCTCCTACACCACGGCCCGGACCCGCCCGCCGGCGGCCGCGGTCGCCACCGAAGGCGGGGCGCTGTGAGCAACCTCTGGGCGGCCACCGGCCAGCTGGTCCGCAAGCCGCTGTTCCTCGTCGCGGCCGGCTACGTGCTGTTCGTCGTCGTCTCGGCGTTCTGGCCGCGGCTGTTCACCTCGGAAGGCCCGTACGACACGCATCCCGAGGTGGCGATCCTCCCGCCGAGCCTCGGGCACCCGTTCGGCACCGACAGCTACGGCCGGGACCTGTGGACGCGGGTGCTGTACGGCTCGCCGCTGACGATCCAGGCCACGGTGCTCGCCCTCGGCATCGCCCTCGTCGCCGGGCTGACCCTCGGCGTCGTCTCCGGCTTTTTCGGCGGGCGCGCCGACGCGCTGCTCATGCGGGTCGTCGACGTGCTGCTGGCCATTCCGGGCCTGCTGCTGGCACTGTCGATCGTCACCGCGCTCGGCTACGGCACCATCCCGGTCGCGGTGGCCGTCGGCGTCGGCATCGTGCCCGGCTTCGCCCGGACGACCCGCGCCGAGGTCCTGCGGGTCAAGACGCTGCCCTACGTCGAGGCCGCCCGGGGCGCCGGGGCCAGTTGGCCGCGGGTCCTGCTGCGCCACATCCTGCCCAACTCGTGGGGCCCGGTCGCGGTGCTCGCCGTGCTCGACGCGGGCGTGGCGATCATCGCCATCGCCTCGCTGAGCTTCCTCGGCTTCGGCGCGGCGCCGCCGGCCGCCGAGTGGGGCACGCTCATCGCCGACGGCCGCAACTACCTCGTGACGGCCTGGTGGCTGAGCCTGCTGCCCGGCCTGTTCGTCGCGCTGCTGGTGCTCAGCCTGAACCACATCTCCAAGACGATGCAGGAGCTGACACGTTGACCGCCGACCCACTCGTGCAGATCACGGGACTCGACATCGGGTACACCCGGCACCGGAGGATCACCCCCGCCGTCATCGGGCTCGACCTGACCGTCAACGCGGCCGAGGTCGTCGCGATCGTCGGCGAGTCCGGGTCCGGCAAGACCACGACCGCCAACGCGGTCATCGGGCTCCTGCCGGCCAACGGGCGGATCACCGCCGGGTCGGCGCTCGTGGACGGCGTGCAGATCGCCGGGGCGAAGGAGCGCACCCTGCGCCGGCTGCGGGGCTCGGTCGTCGGGCTGATCCCGCAGGACCCGATGGTGGGGCTCAACCCCACCAAGCGCATCGACGCTCAGCTCACCGAGGTCGTCCGGCTCCGCGGGATCACCGGGGCGGCGGCGCACGCCGAAGCCGTGCAGTACCTCGACCAGGCCGGTGTCCCCGACCCCGAACTGCGCGCCCGGCAGTACCCGCACGAGCTGTCCGGCGGGCTGCGCCAGCGGGTGCTCATCGCGACCGCCCTGGCCGGGCGACCGAAACTGATCATCGCCGACGAGCCCACCAGCGCCCTCGACGTCACGGTCCAGCGGCGGATCCTCGACCACCTCGGCGGGCTCGTCCGCGAGCAGGGCATCTCGCTGCTCATCATCACCCACGACCTCGCCGTGGCCGCGGACCGCGCCGACCGGGTGCTCGTCATGCACGAGGGCCGCAAGGTCGAGGAGGGCGAGCCGGGCACGATCCTCACGGCGCCGCGGGAGCCGTACACGCGCCGGCTCATCGCCGCCGCGCCGCGCCTCGCCCACGGCGGCCGGCTCGTGCCCCGCTTCGACGTGCGCGCCGAGGAGCGGCCCGAGCCGGTGCTCACCCTCACCGACGTGAGCAAGACGTTCGCCGTCAACGACCTGCAGCGTGGCCGGCGCGGCTTCAACGCGCTCGACCGGGTCAGCGTCACGGTGCGCCGCGGGCAGACCCACGCGCTGGTCGGCGAGTCCGGCTGCGGCAAGACCACGACCCTGCGCATCGCGCTCGGCCTGGAGGCGGCGACGAGCGGGTCGATCGTGCTCGACGGCACCGAGATCACCGGCCTGAGCTGGAACCAGCTGCGGCCGCTGCGGCGCACGGCCCAGCTCGTCCACCAGGACCCGTTCGCGGCGCTCGACCCGAAGTTCACCGTCCGGCAGTCGATCACCGAACCGCTGGTGTCGTTCCGGGTCGGCGACCGGCGCAGCCGTACGGCCCGCGCACTCGAGCTGCTGGACCAGGTCGGGCTGCCCGCGACCTACCTCGACCGGCTCCCCGGCGAGCTGTCCGGCGGCCAGCGCCAGCGCGTCGCGATCGCGCGCGCCCTCGCGCTGCACCCGCGGCTGCTCATGCTCGACGAGCCCGTCTCGGCCCTCGACGTCCTGGTGCAGGACCAGATCCTGCGGCTGCTGGTCGACCTGCAGGCGGCGCTGGGCCTGTCGTACCTGTTCGTCTCCCACGACCTGGCCGTCGTCGCCGAGATCTCGCACACGGTCTCGGTGATGAGCGGCGGCCGGATCGTCGAGGAGGGGCCGGTCGCCGAGGTCTTCAGCAACCCGCGGAGCCCGCACACCCAGGAGCTCATCGACGCCGTGCCCGGCCGGGCCGCGGTGCGGCGACCGACGGCGGACGTGCATGCCTGAACGGCCCCCGCTGCCCGACACCCGCCGGGCGTCGGCGCTGGCCGCCCAGTTCGCCGGCGCCCGGGCCAACCCCGGGCCGGCCTGGCTGGCCACGGTCACCGGCCTGCTCAACGGCGCCACGATGGTCTTCGGCGCGGCCGCCGTCGGCTGGTCCACCGACCACCTGGTCGTGCCGGCCCTGTCCGGCCGGCCGGTGCCGGCCGGCGCGTGGTGGGTCAGCGCGCTGCTCATCATGGGCATCTCGGCGGTGCGCTGGGCCACCATCTTCGTGCGGGGCCTGGCCACCGGCCGGGTGCAGTACCGGGCCCAGGCCGAGACCCGCCGGGCCGTCGTGCGCCGCTACCTGGAACTGGAGCCGGGCTGGCACCGCCGCCACCCGCCCGGCCGGCTGCTGGCCCACGCCGTGTCGGACGTCGACGCGCTGTGGTCGCCGATGCAGTTCGCGTACTTCGCGGCCGGCATGGTGTTCATGCTGCTGCTCGCGCTGACCGAGCTGTTCGTCCGGGACCTCGTGCTCGGCCTGGTCGGGCTGGTGCTGGTCGGGCTCGTCCTCGCCCTCAACGCCGGGTACCAGCGGCTGCTCGCGCCGCGCGCGCGGGACGCGCAGGCGGCCCGCGGCGTCGTCGGCGGGTTGGCGCACGAGTCGATCGAGGGCGGCCCGGTGGTCCGCAGCCTCGGCCTGGCCGGACACGAGGACGCCCGGTTCGCCCCCGGCGTGCAGCGGCTGCGTGCGGCGAACCTGCGCATCGCCGCCGTCAGCTCGGTCTTCGACCCGCTGCTGGAGCTGCTGCCCACCGCGGCCGTCCTCGCCGTGCTGGCCGCCGCCGCGCCGCGGGCCGGGCAGGCCGGCCTCACCGTCGGCGACCTGGTCGGCGTCGTGTACCTGCTGATCACCATCTCCATCCCGCTCAACGTGATCAGCCGGTTCCTGTCCATGCTGCCGATGGCCGGAGCGGGCCGGGCCCGGGTGCAGGCCGTGCTGCAGCACCCGGCGGCGGCGCGCCCCGGCGGCCGGCGGCTGACCGCCGGGCACCCGCTGCGGGCCGACCTGTGCGGCGTGACCGTCGAGGCGATCCTCCACGACGTGGATCTGGTCCTCGAGCCGGGCACGGTCACCGTCGTGGTCGGCGCCGTCGGCTCCGGCAAGACCACGCTGCTCGACGTCGCCGCCGGCCAGGACCAGCCGACCGGGGGGTCCGTGCGCTTCGACGGCGTCGACGTCCGCGAGCTCACCCGGGACGCGGTGGCCGAGCACGTGGCCGTCGTCGCGCAGACCTCGTTCCTGTTCGCCGAGTCGATCCGCGACAACCTGAGCCTCGCCGGGCATCCCCGGCAGCGGCGCCCGTACACCGAGGCCGAGCTCTGGCACGCCCTGCGGATCGCCGCCGCCGACGAGATCGTGCGGGGCCTGCCCGACGGGCTCGACACCGTCGTCGGCGAGCGCGGCGCGACCCTCTCCGGCGGCCAGCGGCAGCGGATCTGCCTGGCCCGGGCCGTCCTGCGGGAGCCGCGGCTGCTCGTGCTCGACGACCCGACGTCGGCGCTCGACTCGCGCGTCGAGCGCCAGGTGCTGGCCGGGCTGGCCGAACTGACCTCCACCACCGTGCTGCTGGCGACGAGCCGGCCCGCCGCCGTCACCCTCGCCGACCAGGTCGTGGTGCTGCACGCCGGGCGGATCGTCGCGGCCGGCGCGCACGAGGAGCTGCTGGCCGTCGAGGAGTACCGCCGGATCGTCACCGCGGGGGAGCGGCACCGTGTCGGCTGAGCGGGCCGGGACGCGCGCCCTGGCTGCCGTCGCGGTGCGGGTCTCGCCACGGCTGCGCCGGGGCCTGCCGCTGACCGTGCTCCTCGCGCTGCTCGCCGGCCTCGGCCGGGTCGTGGCGCCGCTGAGCGTCCAGCACGCCATCGACGCCGGGCTGGCGCCGGACACGGTCGGCCCGGCCGTCGCCGTCGGCGCCGCGGCGGTCCTGCTGGCCGGCACCGCCTCGACGCTGCTCAACCGGCGGCTGCACGACCGGGTCGAGGAGGCGCTGGCCGGCGTGCGCCGGGCCGGTCTGCGCCGGGTCCACGAGATGGCCGCGAGCACCGCCGACCGGCTGCCCAGCGCCGACCTGACCGCCCGGCTCACGAGCGACGTCGACCAGGTCACCACGTTCCTGCAGGGCGGCGGGGTCCAGTTCCTGACCAGCGCCGCCCAGCTGGTCGTCGCCACCGCGCTCATGTTCGCCTACAGCTGGCTGCTGGCGCTGCCGGTGCTGATCCTGGCCGTCCTCGCGTTCGGCGCCATGCTGGGCATGCAGCGCGTGATCGCCCGCCGCTACGAACGGGCCCGGCGCGACCTGTCCCGGCTGCAGAGCGCGGTGACCGAGGCCGTCGCCGGGGTACCGGTGATCCGGTCCACCGGCACCGGCGAGTGGGCCCGGGCCAGGCTCGACGCGGCCGTCGACCGGGCCCGGGACAGCCTCGTGCGCACCCTCGTGCCGCTGCACGCCAACACCTCGCTCGGGGAGCTGGCCATCTCCACGATGACGGTGACGGTGCTGCTCGGCGGCGTCTGGTGGGCGCTGGCCGGCGACCCGGCGACGCCGCGGCTGAGCGCCGGCGAGGTCGTCGCGATGGTCTTCCTCGTCGGGTTCTTCGTCCGCCCGCTGCAGTTCCTCGTGCAGAGCCTCGGCGAGGCGCAGAACGCCCTCACCGGCGCCCGGCGGGCACTGGAGCTGGTGGCGACGCCGAGCGCCGAGTCCGGCGACGGCGTCGCGCTGCCGCCCGGCCCGGTCGGCGTGCACGTCGCGCACGTCTCGGCCCGCTACGGCGACGGCCCGCTCGTCCTGCGTGACGTGACGGCCCGCATCGCGCCGGGTGAGCACGTCGCCGTCGTCGGCCGCACCGGCTCCGGCAAGTCCACGTTCGCGAAGCTGCTCACCCGCCGCCTCGAACCGGCCGGCGGCACGATCGAGCTCGGCGAGGTGCCGCTCGACCGGCTCGCCACCGCGTCCCTGGCCGGCCGGGTCGTCATCGTCCCGCAGGACCCGTTCCTGTTCGACGGCACCCTCGGGCAGAACGTCCGGCTCGGCTCGCCCGGCGCCACCGACGCCGACGCCCGGCGCATCCTGCACGAGCTCGGGCTGGCCGAGTGGTTCGCCACGCTGCCCGACGGCCTCGCCACCCCGGTCGGCCTGCGCGGCGAGCGCCTCTCCGTCGGCGAGCGGCAGCTCGTCGCCCTGGCCCGCACCGCCCTGGTCGACCCGGACCTCGTGGTGCTCGACGAGGCGACGTCCGGCGTCGACCCGGCGACCGACGTCGCGGTGCAGCGCGCGCTGGCCGTGCTGACCCGTGGCCGCACCACCGTGTCGATCGCCCACCGCATGATCACCGCCGAGACCGCCGACCGGGTCCTGGTCTTCGCCGCCGGACGGCTGGTCCAGTGCGGCCACCACCGCGAGCTGGCCGCGCGGCCCGGCCCGTACGCCGACCTCGTTGCGGCGTGGGCGCGACCGGCCCGCAGTACAGGAGGAACCACATGAACCACGGACAGCGGCGGCTCGGCTTCAACACCCGGGTCTCGTTCCCCACCGGGGAGGCGGCGCGCGGCCTGCGGGAGGGCATCGAGCTGTTCCAGGCCGCCGAGGCGCTCGGCTACCAGTCCGGATGGGCGTACCAGCGGCACTTCGACAACTACCTGTCCGCGCCGATCCCGTTCTTCGCCGCCGCGGGCCAGCACACCACGCGGATCACCCTCGGCAGCGCCGTCATCCCGGCCCGCTACCAGGAACCGGTCCTGCTCGCCGAGGCCGCCTGCACCGCCGACCTGTTGATCGGCGGCCGGCTGCAGCTGGCCTTCTCCAGCGGTACCGACGTGTGGGACGACGTGTTCGGTGCGGTCGGCACGGACGCCCGCACCGAGGGGCAGCGGCGCCTCGCCCGGTTCCTGTCGGCGGTGGCGGGGGAGCCGCTGCACACCGTGACCGAGCGCCGCGGGGTCGGCGGGCCGCCGGTCGGCACCGAGCTGCGGGTGACCCCGCCCAGCCCGGGCCTGCGGGAGCGGATCTGGTACGGCTCGGGCAGCATCGCGTCGGCGGTGACGGCGGCGCGGCAGGGGCTGCGGCTGATCACCGGGACGATCCTGCACGACGTCCCGGCCGGCGAGACGTTCCCCGGCCACCAGGCGCGGCTGATCGGCGCCTACCGGACGGCGTGGGTGGCCGCGCACGGCACGCCGCCGCCCCCGGTCGCGGTCGCCGCCTCGGTCCTGCCGGGACCGACCGCGGCGCTGCGCGAGACGTACGCCGCCTACGACCGGCAGCGGCGCACCCAGGGCCCGGCCGCGTCCCGGCCGTCCGGCGCCCTGGAGCCGGCGCTGTCCGCGCGGCTGCCCACGGGCATGGTGATGAGTCCGGTGTACCACGGGGAGCCCGACGCGGTCGTCACGGCCGTGCTGTCCGACCCCGGGCTGGCGGCGGCCGACGAGCTGGTGCTGTTCCTGCCGCCGGCCTTCGGGCTGGCCGAGAACGTGCGGCTGCTGGAAGACCTGGCCCGGACCGTGGCGCCGGCCCTCGGCTGGAGCCCGGAGACCGCGCCCCGGTCACTGCCGCGGCCAGCACGGTGAGGATCGTGCCGCCGGCCAGGACCGCCAGCAGCGGCAGGAGCGTGCCGGCCGGTGGCCGCCAGGCGCCCGTGAACGGGTCGAGGCGCGCACCCGGGCCGGACTGGAACCGCGTCATCACGAATGCCAGCAGGTACAGGTGCAGCGCCGCGGCCACGCCGGTCAGGACGGTGCAGTAGGGGCGTAACCGGTGCCGCCGGGCCAGCCGGCGCTCGAACTGCGGCGCGCTTGCGGCGCACAGCACCACGCCGGCGGCTGCCGGCATCGCGTACCGGCCCTGCGCGAACCAGCCGATGGTCGGCAGATAGTGCAGTTCCAGGGCCACGAGCAGGCCGATGCAGGCGGCGCCGAGCGAGGCGGCGACGAGGGTGAGGCGGCGGCCGCCGTGGACCAGGCTCGGTACCACCACGGCGCCCACCAGCAGGTACCACGCCGCGACGGCCACCAGCGGGGGCTTGGTCTCGCCGTAGTCGAACTGGCCGACGACCTGCTTGAGATAGAACGGGATGCGCCGGGTGGCCAGGACCTGCGCCAGCCGCAACGGGGCGAGGTGCTGCGCGTCGCGGACGACCGGGGCGACGCCGGCCACGCCGGAGTACACCATCCAGCCGAGCGAACCGGCCAGGCCGAGCGACCACGAGCCGGCAACGACCCAGCGGGTGTCGCGGCGCCGCCACAGCTCGGCGATCCGGCCGGGGCGGGCGAGCGTCGCGCACACCGCCACGATGAGCAACAGCAGCGCGGGACCGAGTTGACGGACGGTGAGCAGCACCAGCGAGCCGGCCCCGACCAGCACCAGCAGGCGGCGCACGGCGCGGTCGCCGAGCCGCGCGCCGGGCGTGCGCAGCAGGGCGAGCAGCGCGCAGCAGACGGCGACGCCGGCGGCGATCTCGAGGCCGTTCGGGTTGACCGAGCCGGCCAGGTTCGCCGCCATCGGCGTCGCGGTGAGCACGACACCGACCGCGAGCAGCCGGCTGCCGAG
>NZ_JBEXCY010000326.1:0-9047 GCF_040605515.1 Dactylosporangium sp. NPDC005572
ATCGTTTCTTTCGGGTGGGAGAGGTTCACCAGCCGCAGCACCAGCCCGATCCCGGCGACCAGGATCGCGACCAGCCAGAAGTTCGGCGTGAACCGCCCCGGCGGGGCCAGCCGCCGCCGCACGACGTCAGGCACCGTGATCACCGGGCGATCCTAGCGGCAGTACCCCGCGCCGCAGTGCCCCTGATACCCAGGGATTCCGGGCGCGGATCGTCCGCAACCGCGGCTACGGTGACGGCCATGGCTGACATCTGGTGGGAGCCGCCGCTCGCCGGCACCGAGGAGGAGCACCTCACCGGCGCCCTCGACCGGCTGCGCACCACGCTGCGCTGGAAGGCCGACGGCCTCGACGCCGCCGGCCTCGCGACCCGGGTCGGCGACTCCACGCTGACGCTCGGCGGGCTGCTCAAGCACCTGGCCCGCGCCGAGTCGGAGATGTTCGGGCCGAAGCTCGACGGCTCGCCGATCGGGGAGCCGTGGGCGAGCGCCGACTGGGCGGCCGACCCGGACTGGGACTTCACCTCGGCCGCCGCCGACACCCCCGCCGAGCTGTACACGCTGTGGGACACCACGGTCGCCCGCTCACGGGCCCGCCTGCGGGCGGCCCTCGCCGACGGCGGCCTCGACCAGCTCGTGCACCTGGCCTGGCCGGGCCGGGGCCACCTGAGCCTGCGCCGTCTCGTGTGCGACCTGATCGAGGAGTACGGCCGCCACACCGGCCACGCCGACCTGCTCCGCGAGGCCGTCGACGGCGTGGTCGGCGAGGACCCGCCGGCGGGCTGGCGCCCTGCCGCCGGGTAATCGGCTCGCGCGTCCCGGACCCGCCGGGTACGGTGCCGGCATGACAGCCACCACCCGCACCGTGTCCCGCGGTGCCGTGGTGGCCCGGGCCGCCGGGGCGCCGCTCCCGGCGAGCCTGGAGCCCTCCCGTTGCACCCTCGTGCCCTCTTCCTGACCGTCTGCGCCGGCACGGCGTTCGGCAGCGCCTGCGCGTACACCCTCAACCTCGTCTTCCAGATCACCGTCGTGGGCCTCGACCCGCTGCGGCTCGTTCTCGTCGGCACCGTCCTGGAGACGGTGTACCTGCTCGCGCAGGTGCCGATGGGCCTGGTCGCCGACCACCGCGGCCGCCGCCTGCCGGTGCTGCTCGGCGTCTTCCTGACCGGCGGGGGCACGGTACTGCAGGGCGCCGCCCCGACGTTCGCGGCGACGCTCGCCGGCACGGCCCTGTGGGGCGTCGGCGCGGCCTGCTTCGACGGCGCGTTCGAGGCCTGGGCTGCGGACGAGCTCGGCGAGGACGCCGTCGGCGCGGCCCTCACCCGCGGCGCCCAGCTGGCCCAGGCGTCCGCGGTCGCCGGCATGCTCGCGGCGACGGGCCTGGCCACGGTACTGCCGGCCCTCCCACTCCTCGCCGGCGGCACGGTGTGGCTGGTGCTGGGCGTGGTCCTGCTCACGGCGATGCGCTCCACCTACCGCGGCCCGGCCGGCCGCCCGGCCTGGCACCTGCGGGCGGCGTTCCGCTCCCGCCGGCTGCGCCTGGTCACGTGGGCGACGCTGTTCGTGGCTCTGGGCCGCGAGGGCTTCGACCGCCTGAGCACCGGCCACCTGCTGTCCCTGACCCCGGGCGACGGCACGGTCTGGATCGGCGCCCTGGCCATCGCCACGACCCTGGTGTCGATCCCGCTGACCAGGCTGCTACGGCGCGCGCGGCTGTCCTGGACGGTGGCCGCCCAGACGGCCGCGATGCTGGCCTTCGCCCTGTCCGGCACCCTCCCGGCCGCCGCGGCGACCGCGACGCTGGCGGGCGCCCTGCGCGCGGCGGCGGATCCACTGTGGACGACGTGGCTGGTCCGCGAGACGACCCCGGCCAACCGCGCGACGGTCCTGTCGGCGGTCGGTATGGCGGGCGCGCTGGGCGAGATCACGGGCGGCCCTCCGGCGGGCTGGCTCGGCACCCGCTTCTCGGTGGCCCGCGCGCTGCTGGCCTGCGCGGTGGTGACGGCCCCGGCGGTGGCCTTCCTGGCCGGGCTGCGCGCCGGCCGGCGCGCTCGCCCGACACAACGGTAGTCCGTCGCGGCGCCGGGAACCTCCGGTAGTGTCCGACCGTCCGCGACCCGGGGCCCGGTGGCTCGTACTCCCTGGTGCCGCGGTACATCCGGTTGTTCCGATCGAACAAGGGAGTGCTGTGAGCTCGGATCGTTTGACTTGGCGCAGGGCCAGGCGGTGCGTGAGCGAGGACAACTGCGTCGAGGTCGCCGACGGTGACCAGTTGGTCGGCGTCCGCAACTCCCAGCTTCCCGGCGTGCGGCTGGAGTTTCCGGTCGCCGCCTGGGGCGCGTTCGTCGCCGCCGTCCGGAGTGGACACTTCGACGGCGGCCGCGCGTCGTAGCGTACGGCCGGCCGCCGCACCGGGGCGTCCCGCGCGGCGGCCGGCGTCAGCCCTGCAGGACCTGCCGCTTCTGCGCCTCGAACTGGTCGTCGGTGAGTTCGCCCGCTTCGCGCCGGTCGGCCAGTTGCTGCACGAGGGACAGGATGTCGGCCGGCGGGTCGGGCTTCAGGCGGACGAACTCGGCGCGGGTCAGGGCGCCCGTGCTGCGCAGGCGGTGCAGGCGGCGCTCCGGTGTGTCGGGGGTCGTGGGCCCCGGCCCCTGCCGTGCGCGGTCGCGGCGCAGTTGCAGCAGGCCGCCGATGCCGACCACCAGGCCCATCGGGATGAACACCGCGCCCATGATCAGCGCGCCGAGGCGGGAGTCCGCCGGCATCGAGTCCTGCAGCAGCGCCTTGGCCAGGATCGTGACGCCGATGCCGGTGAAGCCGAGGGTCCACACCGCCTGGCCGGTGCCCGCCTTGGCCAGGCCCTCCTCGCTGAGGACCAGCCCGGACAGCCACACGACCGTCCCGCCGATCAGCAGGAAGACCAGGCTGCCGGTGCCGGCCGGGCACTGGCGGGCCGTCACGTACGGGCCGCCGGAGGCGCAGCTGCCCGTGTTGAGGAGGTAGAACAGGCCGACGGCCATCATGACGGCACCGCCCAGGCCGAGCACCAGGCTGCCGATGTTGCGCAGGGTCAGTCGCATCCCGCACAGGATGCCACCGGCGCGCGGCGGCACCTGTCCGGAAAGCGTCAGAGGCGTCGATCCACACCACGGTCTCGGCCCGTCAGGCCGGACTGTTCCGCACGGCCCTGGGCGCGCGGTAGCCGGCCCACAGCAGCCAGCCGAGGAGGACCACCTCGCCCACGAAGGTGAACGTGGCGAGGCCGAGGTCGTAGCCGGCGACGGTGCCGAGGCTGTCGCCGGCGTAGCCGGCCCCGGCCAGCAGCAGCAGCGCGCCGAGCCAGGTCGGCACGTGCGGCGCGCGGATCGCGGCCCAGCCGGTGACGAGCAGGTGGGCGCCGAAGAGCAGCAGCGCGAGGTCCCAGCCGCGCTCGAACGCGTCGACGCCGGACCGGCCGGCGAGCAGGTCGCCCTGCGCGGCGAGGAACGCGGCGGCGTAGGCGATGCGCAGGCCGGCGGCGAGCTGGGCCAGGGAGGCGCGGCCGCGGTCGGCCGGGGCGAGCACACCGTAGAGGCCCCAGGCGACAACGACGTCGAGGACCGCGACGAGCGCGAAGCCGGCGGTGGCACCGCGCAGGTCGGCGTCCGCGTCGGAGAGGGTGGCGAAGCTGTACGCCGAGAGCACGACCATGGCGAGCAGGCCGAACCCGGCGGCGAGCGCGGAGCGGCGGTCGATCACAGCGTCACGACCAGCTTGCCGGCCGGGCGGCGGGCGGCGGTCAGCGCGCGCAGCGCGGCGGGGGTGTCGGCGAGCGGGTAGGTGCGCTCGACGGCCGGGGTGACCGCGCCCGCCTCGATGAGCGCCGTGAGCTCCCGCAGGTCGGCGGCGTCCTCCCGGGCGCTGACGGTGCGCAGGCGTTGACCGACGAACAGCGACACCAGCGGGGCGCGGAACATCTGCCGGCTGAAGCCGCCGAGCAGCCCGCCCCGGTCGTAGCTGCCGCCGACGATCGCCAGGGTGCCGCGCGGGGTGAGCGCGCGCCGCAGGGCGGTCAGCGCGTGGTCGCCGGCGGTTTCGATGATCACGTCGTACCGCGTGGGCCCGCGGTCGAAGCGCTCCCGGGTGTGGTCGACGACGTCGTCGGCGCCGAGGCCGCGCACGAGCGCCGCCTTCGCGCCGCTGCAGACGCCGGTGACGTGGGCGCCGCGGGCCTTGGCCAGCTGCACGGCGAACGAGCCGACGCCCCCGCCGGCGCCGATGACGAGCACCCGCTGGCCCTCGTGCACCTCCCCCGCGTCGCGGACGGCCCGCAGGGCGGTCATGGCGGAGACGGGCACGGCGGCGGCCTGGACGAAGGTGAGGTTGGCGGGCTTCGGCGCGAGCCGGTCGGCGCGGGCGACGGCGAACTCGGCGTAGGAGCCGCTCTCGCCGCAGCCGTAGACCTCGTCGCCGGGCTCGAAGCCGGTGACGCCCGCGCCGACGGCGGCCACGACGCCGGCCAGGTCGCGGCCGCGCACGGCCGGGGCCGGGCGGCGCAGGCCGATGGCCATGCGCACGAGGTACGGCCGGCCGGTCATGAAGATCCACACGCCGGGGTCTACGCCGGCGGCGCGGACCTCGACGAGGACCCGGCCGGGCCCGGCGGCGGGCCGCTGGGTGTCGCGCAGGGCGAGCACGTCGGCCGGCCCGTAGCGATCCTGAACGATGGCTTTCACGGTGTCTCCTCCTCGGGGTACTGGAAGACGTCGTCGAGCCGGACGCCGAGCACGTGGGCGATCCTGAACGCCATCTCCAGCGACGGCGAGTAGCGGCCCTGCTCGATGGCGATCACGGTCTGCCGGGTGACGCCGATGCGGTCGGCGAGCTCGGCCTGGGTCATCTCGCCGCGCTCGAAGCGCAGGGCGCGGATGCGGTTGGTGACGCGGGTCGGTTTCACCACTGGGGGAGGCTCCCGCGGTACACGAGGACCTTGGTGACCGACCCGAGGACCGACGAGAGCACGAAGCACAGGTAGATGACGTTGGCGATCCAGAAGAAGTCCCACTCGGCGAGGGCCATGAGCATGGCCGACACCGCGCCGATGACCACGAACGCCTGGCCGACGTGGTCGCCGAGCCGGCCGATCTCCCGGTCGCGCACGTCCTTGGCACGCGACGCCCGCGGGTTGACGACGCCGAGGCCGATCTCCAGGACGATGTTCGCCACGATGGCGCCGCCGACCGTCCACAGCAGGGCGCCGGCGTAGGGCACGTCGGTGAGGGCAGTGTCACCCGCGCGGCGCAGCACGACGACGACGTAGGCGGCATACGCCAGGACGGCGGTCACGAGCATGATCCACGCTCGTTTCTCCTCGTGCGTCACGGCCGGCTCCAGGAACGTGGATGTACAGAATCTTTGACATCCAGAAGGTAACACGTCTTTGACACCATGTCGAGAATGTTTGACACGCAGCGGGTGATCCGGTGAGCCGCCGCGGCGGCTAGCATCGGACCCGTCCCGGGTCGAGAGGGGCCGCTTATGCTTGCCCGCATCGCCGCCTGGCTGGTGCGGCCGGAGCCGCCGCCGCTCGGGTGGGGCATCGCAGCCGCCGCGGCGCTGGTGGTGCTCGAGACCCTGATGGCGTACCCGCTCGCGCAGGTCGCGCCCCGCGAGGCCATCGGCGCCATCTTCCTTCCCGGCGTGCTGCTGATCGCCATGGTGTGGGGCATGCCGCTGGGCGTGGCGATGGCAGTGGTCAGCGCCACCGCGTTCGACTTCTTCCACGTCCACCCGGTGCGCCGGTTCACGGCCGCCGACGTGCGCGAGTGGCTGGAGCTCGGGGTGCTGCTGCTCACCGCGGCGCTCGGCGGTGCGCTGGCCCGGCTGGCGCGCGCCCGGGCGAGCGAGGCCGCGCAGCGCCGGCGGGAGGCGGACCTCATCGCCGGCCTCACCCGCCTGATCCTCGGTGCCGGCGAGCTGCCGCCGGTGCTGCCGGAGGCGGCCCGCCGCATCGCCGCCACGCTCGGGGTGCCGCACGCCGAGCTGGTCCTCGACGAGTCGGCCGCCGACGGACCGCAGGTGGTGGTCCCGCTGCGACTGGACGAGCGCACGGGCACGCTCCTGCTGCCCGCCGGCACGCCGGAGCCGGTCCTGACCCGCCTGTACGACCGGGTCGTGCCACCGCTGGAGGCGCTGCTGTCGGCGGCGAGCGAGCGGGTGGCGGCCGAGGAGGCGCTGCGGACCCTGGCCGTCGAGCAGGCGATGCTGCGCCGGGTCGCGGTGCTCGTCGCGCACGGCGCCCCGCCGGCCGACGTGGTGGCCGCGGTCGCCGCCGAGGCGGCCCGGCTGCTCAGCGCCGACGCCACCCGGCTCATGCGCCAGGAGGCGCCCGGCACCGTGACCGTGATCGCGGAGTACAGCAAGCCCGGCCTCGAAAGCCTGCTCGGCCGGCGCCTCGACGTCAGCGGCGGGGTCACCGAACTGGTGCTGCGCAGCTCCCGGCCGGCCCGCATGGACAGCTACGGTGGCCGCCGGGGCACCCTCGCCGACCTCGCCCGGACCGAGAAGATGCGCTCGTCGGTCGCCGCGCCGGTCCTCGTCGACGGCGTGGTCTGGGGCGTGCTGACCGTGCTGTGGGCCCGGGCCGAGCCGCCGCCCGAGGGCGCCGAGCACCGGCTCGCCCAGTTCACCGAGCTCGTCGCGACCGCCGTCGCCAACGCCGAGGACCGCGCCGAGCTCACCCGGTCACGGGCCCGGCTGGTGTTCGCCGCCGACGAGGCCCGCCGCCGCATCGAGCGCGACCTGCACGACGGCGTCCAGCAGCGGCTCGTCTCGCTCGGCCTCGAGCTGCGCGCCGCCGAGGCGCTCGTCCCGCCGGAGCTCGGCGAGCTGCGGGACCGGCTGTCCCGCACCACCGACGGCCTGCGCTGCGCGTTCGACGACCTGCAGGAGATCTCCCGCGGCATCCACCCGGCGATCCTGTCGCAGGGCGGCCTCACCTCCGCGATCAAGGCGCTCGCCCGCCGCAGCCCGGTGCCGGTCGCGGTCCGGGCCGGGCCCCGGCGCGGACTGCCGAGCTGCGTCGAGGTCACCGCCTACTACGTGGTGTCCGAGGCGCTCACCAACGCCGCGAAGCACGCCGGCGCGTCCGCGGTCGACGTCGACCTCAAGATCGCGCCGGACGCCACGACCCGCCGCGAGCAGCTGCTCATGTCGATCCGCGACGACGGTCACGGCGGCGCCGACCCGAGCCTCGGCTCCGGGCTGGCCGGGATGCGGGACCGGGTCGAGGCGATCGGCGGCCGGCTGCGCGTCGCCAGCCCGGCCGGCGGTGGCACGCACCTGACCGTCACGCTGCCGCTGGACGGCTGCGACGACCCGCAGACCACCACCCCGGCGCACACCTGACGCCGCCGGCCACGGCCCGGACAGCCCAGGCATGACGTCGGTGGGCAGCTCCGCCATGAACGCGTCGTCCGTCATGTCCCCCTGACCACCCGGCGTCCGCGGCGGACCGTCACAGCGGCTCCACGTATCGCGCGCGCCACGACGGGGACGGGTCCGCGCCGGGGCGCACCCAGTACTCCCGGGCGTGGGTGACCAGGCCGTCCCGGACCGTCCAGAAGCTGACCGCCCGGTGCAGGCCGACCTCGTCGTGCGGCACCTCCACCTCCGACACGACCGTGTCGCCGGCCGCCACGACGCGCAGGACGGCGATGGACCAGCCCTCCGGATACTCGGCGTTGACCGTCACGTAGTTGTCGGGGCCCACGATGCGCTCGGCGCTCACCGGCCACTCGACCACCAGGTCGTCCGCGAGCAGCGCCCGCAGGCCCGGCCAGTCGCGGGCCTGCATCCGGTCCCAGAGGGTGCTCACCACCGTCGCCTCGTCCATGGCCCGCATCATGCCACCCACCTCTGACAAGAAACGGCGTCAGGAAAGGCGGGCGCGGACGTCCGCGGCGTCCGGGTGGCCCAGGGTGTCGAGGATGCGCAGCGCCGCCTGCCAGGCCTCCCTCGCGGCGTCGGTGCGGCCCGCCGCGAGCTGGGTGTCGCCGGCGTGGGTCAGCGTCTCGGCCTCGCAGTACCGGTCGTCGTCGCGGCGGTACAGCTCGAGGGCGTGGCCGAAGCAGGTCAGGGCCTCATCGTGGCGGGCCAGGTGGTGCAGGGCGTAGCCGAGGCTGTCCCAGGCGCGGGCCTCGCCCGGGCCGTTGCCGAGGGCCTGGTGCAGGTCGAGCGCCTCGCGGCAGCGCTCGACGGCGCGGTCGTGCTCGCCGAGCTGCGCGTGGTCCCAGCCGACGGCGTTGAGGGCCCGCGCCTGCCCGGCCTTGTGGCCGGCCGCGGTGAACAGGGCCAGGGCGTGCTCGTCGTGCTCCAGCGCGGCCCGCCGGTCGCCGCGCTGCTCGCTGAGCCACCCGAGGTACAGCAGCGTCCCGGCCTGCCCGATGCGGTCCGCGGCGGCGGAGAACAGCCGACCGGCCCGCCGCAGGTGGGCCGACGCCTCGTCGTGCCGGCCCAGCTGGCACAGCGCCAGGGCCAGCTCGCGGTGCAGGTGCGCCTGCGCGAGCCGGTCGCCGAGGCGCTGGCCGGCGTCGAGCGCCGTGGTGAGGGCGTGGGCGAGCTCGTCCCAGCGGCCCTGCCGGTGCAGGAACGTCGTGAGCGACCAGGCGAGCTGCCACGCGTGGACGTCGAGGCCGGCCTCGGCGGCGGCGTCGACCGCCGCCAGCAGCGCCGGGCGGTTGGCGGCGAGCCAGGCCGTGGCGGCGTCGGTGTCGGCGGGCGGCACCACGGCCGCGCCGCGGGCGGGCGGGGCGGGGTCGATCGGGTCGCGGTACGGCAGCAGCAGCCGCTCCGCGGCGAACGCCGTGTGCAGGTAGTGGTCGAACAGGCGGCGCAGCGCGGCGGGGCGGCCGGCGGCGCGGAACAGCCGGCGGGCGTAGGCGCGCAGCAGGTCGTGCCAGCCGTACCGCCCCGGCGCCGGCTCGGTGAGCAGGTGCGCCGCCGCCAGCTCGGCGAGCAGCGGCCGCGCCTCGGCGACCGGCCGGCCGAGCAGGCTCGCCGCGGCGGCCGGGG
>NZ_JBEXCY010000327.1:0-9026 GCF_040605515.1 Dactylosporangium sp. NPDC005572
ACCGTCGCACTGTGGTGCTCCGGGTCGATCCGGATCGGGATCAGCCCGGCGCCGCTCGCCGGGTCGGCACCGCCCGCGGCGCCTGCACCGGCGGCGGTGGCCGGCGCCGGGTCGTCCCCAGTCGGCCGCATCGCGTAGGCGACGGCGCCCGCCCCGAGCAGCACGGCGACGGAGACTCCGACGCCGATGAGCGCCAGGCGTCGGCGGGAGGTCCGGCGGGTCGCGGGGCTTTCAGCGGCCGGCTCGTCGGGGTACACGCGCTCCACCTGTCGTCGTCGGGCTGGGGTCCGGAAGCGGACCGACTATAGACAGGTGTGCCGGCGACGCGGACGGACCACTCGGTGGCCTAAGCGAAACTTCATCGGGAGCTCATGATGTTCCACGTCACAAGCCGCAAACCGCCCCGGGCGCCCGGCGCGCCTGTCCCGGACCGCAGTAGCCCGGCGTTCAGCGCAGCAGCGGCAGCAGCTGGTCGCCCTGGCGCCTGATCTCCGGCAGGTACGGCGTGTCCGAGAGGACGAAGTGGGTGATGCCGAGGTTCTGGTACCGGCGCAGCGCCTTCGCCACGTCCTCCGCCGAGCCGACCAGCCAGGTGGTGCCCGCCCCACCGCCGCCGAAGCGGCCGGGCGCGGTGTAGAGGTTCTCGTCGAGGACCTCGCCGCGGGCAGCCAGGTCGAGCAGGCGCTGCTGGCCGACGGCGACGAACCGGTTCGGGTCGCGCTGGATGGTGCCCGCGGCCATCTCCGCGACCTTCGCCTCGGCGTCGGACCAGGCCTGTTCGGTGGTGTCGCGCACCAGCGTGGTGATCCGCAGGCCGAACTCCAGCGGGGGGTGTTCCCGGCCGAGGCGTTCGCCGAGTCCCTGGAGCCGCTCGATGCGCTCCCGGATGCCGTCGAGGGGCTCGCCCCAGAACAGCTGGACGTCCGCTTCGGTCGCGGCGACGCGCTCGGCGGCCTCCGAGGCGCCCCCGAAGTACAGCCGCGGATGCCGCCGCTCGCCGCGCACGACGGGCCGGGGCTGCACGGTGGAGGCGGTGACGCCGAAGTGCTCGCCGTGGTAGGTGACGGCCTCCTCGGTCCACAGCCGGCGGACGATCTGGATGAACTCCTTCGTCCGGGCGTAGCGGTGCGTCTGGTCGCCCTCGCTGTCGCCGTAGGCGGCGAGGTCGTCCCGGCCGGAGACGATGTTGACGAGCACCCGGCCGCCGGTCAGGTGGTCGAGCGTGGCGGCGGCGGACGCGAAGTTGGCTGGGCGCCAGTAGCCGGGCCGGACGGCGATCAGGGGCTGGAACGTCGTGGTCCGTGCGGCCAGGGCGGTGGCGACGGTGAAGGTGTCGGGCCGTCCCCAACCGGCACCGAGGAGCGCACCGCCCCATCCGTGCTCCTCGAGTGCGAGCGCGTGGCCGGTGAGGGTGTCGAGGCTGTTGTGGCTCGCGACGACGTCATCACCGCGGTGGCCGGGCTGGGCCTGGTTCGGGATGTACCAGAGGAACTCCGAGCTCATCGGTCGGTCCACCTTCGCGTTGGTGTGGTCTGTGTCACCATATAAATCCTATCACTCCGATAGGTATAGTGTAGTTCATGGCCGAGACGCTTCGATGCTTCGCACGTGAGACACACGTCGCGCCCCGCGTCGCGGCGACGTGTCGGCACTGACTGGCCGACCCGCATCCAGCTCCTCGAATGACCCCGCGTGGCCGCGCCGCAGTCATGCGAAGCGCGCCTGCCTCCAGCCTTCTTCCGAGCGCGAGGAACCCACATGTCAGATCTCCGCAGTGCCATCGAGAACGCCGGCCCCGGGCGCCGGAAGTGGCCCTGGATATCGGCCGGCGTCGCCGTGCTGCTCGTCGTCACCGGCATCGCGTACGCCGCGACACGCGGCGGCGGCGCCGCCCCCGGCGCCGCCGGGGGCGGCGAGCCGGTCCGCGGCGGCACGCTGCAGTTCGCCCTCATCGACTACCAGCGCAGCCCCGATCCGCAGTGGGGCACCAACTACGCCGAGTCCCTCATCGGCAACAACATCACCGACAAGCTCACCTGGCAGGACCCGAAGACCGGCGAGATCACGCCGTGGCTCGCGGAGTCCTGGGAGTACAACAAGGACCTCACCGAGTTCACCTTCCACCTGCGCAAGGACGTCACCTTCAGCGACGGCGCCCGGTTCGACGCCGCGGCGGTGAAGGCCAACTTCGACCAGTACGTGCGCGGCGACAAGGCGCTGGGCGTCAACCCCAACGGCGCGACCCTGCTGCCCGGCTACATCGAGACGCTGACCCCCGACGACTTCACCGCCGTCGTGCGCTTCGCCAAGCCCCTGGCCAGCTTCCTGCAGGCGTCGGCCTTCACCGCGAACGCCCAGCCGGGCTTCCTGTCGCCGGCGACACTGCGGCTCAGCGCGAAGGAGCGCACCGACCCCAGGAAGGTGATCGGCACCGGCCCCTTCGTCTACGAATCCTGGCAGGAGCAGGCCAAGACCGTGCTGGTCAAGCGGGCCGGCTACAACTGGTCGCCGCCCGCCCTCGGGCACAAGGGCGAGGCGTACCTGGACCGGGTCGTGTTCAACACGATCCCGGAGGCCAGCGTGCGGACCGGCTCGCTGACATCAGGCACGATCGACGCCACCCTCGACGTCGGCACCACCGACGAGAAGCCGCTGGCGGCCCAGGGCTACAAGATCATCTACCGGGGCGTGTCCGGCACCGCCATCTTCTTCAACTTCAACTCCCAGCTCTTCCCGACCAACGACATCGCGGTACGGCGGGCGATCCAGGCCGGCTGGGACCGCGAGGCGGTCAGGAAGACGGTGCTCACCGACTCCTACTCCGTCGCCACGTCGGTCCTCGCGCCGTCCGTGCCCGGCTACGTCGACTACGGCGGCACGATCCTCAAGTTCGACCCCGACAAGGCCCGGCGCATCCTCGACGAGGCCGGCTGGGCTCCCGGCGCGGACGGCATCCGCGTCAAGGACGGCAAGCGGCTCGAGGTCAAGCTGCTCGGCATCAACAACCTGGTCGTCAACAAGCCGGCGTACGAGTCGATCCAGCAGGACCTCAAGAAGATCGGCATCGACCTGCAGCTCACCGTGGTGCCGATCCCCGACTACACGGCCAACCAGGCCAAGGCGAAGACCGACTGGAACATCACGGCGGCCAACCGCTCGCGCAACGACCCCGCGGTCCTCAACCTGCAGTACGGCCCGCAGCTCGGCAACGGTGCCTACGTCACCAGGGACTCCGTCGGCGTCGACCTCGACGAGGTGACGCAGACCCTCGGCAGGCTCGAGCTCACGCTCGACCCGCAGACCCGCAAGCAGTACGCCAAGGCCGCGCAGGACCTGCTGCTGGACAAGTACGCGCTGGTGAACCCGGTCTACAACCCGTCGCAGGTCATCGCCCACGCGCCCTCCGTGCACGGGATCATCTTCGACGCGCAGTCCCGCAACCACTTCGTGGACGCCTGGAAGAGCAACGGCAAGTAACCGCCCGCGGCCGCCGGGAGCGCCCGCTCCCGGCGGCCCGCCCATCGGCCCAGTGGAAGGAGCGTCGTGCTGCGCTACATCGCGCTGAAGGTCGGCCGTGCCGTGTTCGTGGTCTGGGCCGCGTTCACGCTGACCTTCGTCCTGCTGTTCGTGCTGCCCGCCGACCCGGTCGACCTCCTCTTCGACCCGGCCGAGCTCAACGCGATCCCGCCCGAGGTCCGCCGGCAGGTGGCGGACAACTACGGGTTCAACCAGCCGGTGCTCCTGCAGTACCTCGACCGCCTCGGGCACGCCCTGCGCGGTGACTTCGGCGAGTCCGTGCAGTCCGGGCGCCCGGTCACCGCCGCGATCCTGGACATGCTGCCCAGCACCCTCGCCCTCGCCTCGGGTGCGCTCGTGCTCGCGCTGCTCATCGCCTTCGCGGTCGCGTTCGTCGCCACGTCGACCCGGCAGGAGTGGCTGCGCAACCTGCTCGAGGCGCTGCCCTCGGGTGCGGTCTCGGTGCCGGTCTTCCTGTCCGGCATCCTCATGCTGCAGGTCTTCTCGTTCCGGCTCGGCTGGTTCCCGGCCTTCGGCGACCAGGGCGCCAGCAGCCTGGTGCTGCCGCTGATCACTCTGGCGATCCCGGTGTCGGGCCCGATCGCCCAGTTGCTCGTGCGCAGCTTCGCCACCGAGTTCCGCTCCGGCTACGTCACCACCAGCTGGGCGAAGGGCGCCACCCGCGGCCGGATCGTCGCCGGCGACGTCTTCCGCAACGCCAGCCTGCCGGCCCTCACCATCGCCGGCATCACCTTCGGCAACCTGATCGCCGGCTCGGTCATCACCGAGACCGTCTTCGCCCGCAAGGGTCTCGGCCGGATGACGCAGACGGCGATCAACACCCTCGACGTCCCACTCGTGCAAGGGATCGTCGTGCTGGTCGCGGTCACCTTCGCGACGATCAACCTGGTCGTGGACCTGATCTATCCGCTGCTGGACCCGCGGCTGCGGGCCACGCTCGCCGTGCCGGCGCCCGGCCCGAGCTGAGGAGGACCGCGATGACCATCGACGTGGACACGCCGGCGACACCCGTCCTGCCGGCCGCGGCAGGGCAGCGACCGGTGGCCCGCTCCCCTCTCCGCCGGCTCGGTGCTGCGGCCCGGCAGCCGATCCTGGTGCTGTCCTGGATCATCGTGCTCGTCGTGCTCGGCTGGGCCGTCGCGCCACAGCTGTTCACCGCCCACGGCCCCTACGACGGGAACACCGCCGCGAGCTTCCTGCCGCCGGGCACCGAGCACTGGTTCGGCACCGACCGGCTGGGCCGCGACCTCTTCGCGCGCAGCGTCTACGGCGCGCGCACCACCCTGACCGCGACCCTGCTGGCCGTCCTCATCGCCTTCGGCATCGGCACGGTGGTCGGCCTCGTCTCCGGCTTCGTCGGCGGCATCGTCGACACCGTCATCATGCGGCTGGTGGACGTGTTCCTGGCGATCCCGAGCCTGCTGCTGGCGATGGTCGTGGTCTCGGTCCTCGGCTACTCCACCAACAACATCGCCCTGGCCGTCGGCATCTCGGCCATCGCCTCGTTCGCGCGGGTGATGCGGGCGGAGGTGCTCGTGGTCGTGCACCAGGACTACGTCAGGGCGGCCTACGGCGTGGGCGTCCGCCGGCTCGGCGTGATGCTCCGCCACGTCGTGCCGAACTCGCTCGGCTCGGTGGTGGCCCTGGCCGCCCTGGAGGTCGGTTCGGCCGTCCTGGCCGTCGCCGCGCTGGGCTTCCTGGGCTACGGCGCGCCGCCGCCGCAGCCCGAGTGGGGCCTGCTCGTGGCCGAGGGCCGCGACTACGTCGCCGTCTACCCGTGGGCGTCGATCATGCCCGGCGCGGCGCTCGCGATCGTCGTCGTCGCCACCCACCGCATCAGTACCTCCCTGCGAAAGGACCGCCGCCGATGAGCGCCGACGACGACCCGCTGCTGCGCATCGCCGACCTGGCCGTGGACTACCGCACCGCGCGCCGCTCCTGGACGCCCGCCGTGGACGGCGTCAGCCTCCGGGTCGGGCCGGGGGAGTTCGTGTCCCTCGTGGGAGAGTCCGGCTCGGGCAAGACCACGCTGGTCCAGGGCGCGCTCGGCCTGCTGCCCGCCGCCGCGCGGATCCGCGGCGGATCGATCGCCTACTCCGGGGTCGACGTCACGGGCTGGAACGACCGGCGGATGGCGCTGGTGCGCGGCAACTACGTCGGCTTCATCCCGCAGGACCCCAACACCTCGCTCAACCCGGTCAAGAAGATCGGGCAGCAGGTCGTCGAGGCGGTGCGGTTCAACCGGCGGGCGGGCGAGACCGGCGACGCGGCGCGACTGCGCGAGGACGCGCTGCACAGCCTGCGCACCGCCGGGCTCAGGGACGCCGAACGGGTCTTCCAGCAGTACCCCCACGAGCTCAGCGGCGGCATGAAGCAGCGCGCGCTGATCGCCATCGCGCTCGCCGGCCGACCGAAGATCATCGTGGCCGACGAGCCGACCAGCGCGCTCGACGTCACCGTCCAGAAGGTCATCCTCGACCACCTCGTGGGCCTGCGCGACGAGCTCGGCATCGGCATCCTGCTCGTCACCCACGACCTCGGCGTCGCGCTGGACCGCTCCGACCGCATTCTCGTCATGCGGCACGGCCGGATCGTCGAGGAGGGCCCACCGCGGCAGGTGCTCGAACACACCGCCGACGACTACACCCGCCGCCTGCTGGAGGCGGCCCCGGCACGGCACAGCGGCCCGCTCGAGCCGGCCACCGGCCCACGGCGGCCCTCCGCCGACGCGCCGGCCGTCCTGCGGGCGCGCGGGCTCACCAAGACCTACCGCCTGCGCGGGCGCCACAACGAGCTACAGGCGCTGGACACGGTGGATCTGCTCCTCCGCGAGGGCACCACGCACGCGATCGTCGGGGAGTCCGGCGCGGGCAAGTCCACTCTCGCGAGCATCCTGGCCGGCTTCACCACCCCCGACGCCGGCACCGTCCACGCCGGCGACCGCGCGCTGACCGGCCTGCGGCGCGGCCGGCTGCGCGAGCTGCGCCGCGACCTGCAGTTCGTGTTCCAGAACCCGTACACGTCGCTCGACCCCCGCTTCACGGTCGGGCGGATCGTCGCCGAGCCGCTGCGGGCCTTCGGGCTGGCGACCGGCCGCCACGAGCGGGCTGCCCGGGTGACGGCGCTGCTGCGGGCCGTCGCCCTGGACGACAGCCACCTCGACCGGCTGCCGAACCAGCTCTCCGGCGGCCAGCGGCAACGGGTCGCGATCGCCCGAGCCCTCGCGCTGAGCCCCCGGATCCTCGTGCTGGACGAGCCGGTCAGCGCCCTGGACGTGTCGGTCCAGGCCCAGATCCTGCGGCTGCTGGTCGACCTGCAGGCCGAGCTCGGCCTCAGCTACGTGTTCGTGACGCACGACCTCGGCGTCGTACGCCTGATCGCCGACGACGTCACCGTGATGCGCGACGGCGTCGTGGTCGAGACCGGCCCCGTCGAGCGGGTGTTCCACGCGCCGGGGCACGACTACACCCGAGAACTGCTGGCCGCGATCCCCGGAGCGGGGCTCGCCCGAGCCGGCGCCCAGTGAGGAGCGTGCCATGCCACGTCAGCTGCACATCAACGTCAACATCCTCAACGCCGGCGTCTTCGGCGGCTCCTGGCGGTTCCCCGGCACCGACGCCACCGCCGCCTACACCGTCGAGCACTACACGTCGATCGCCCGCAAGGCCGAGCAGGCCGGGCTGGACGCGGTCTTCCTGGCCGACGGCCCGGCCCTGGACCCGTCCGTGCGCCACCGCCCCGGCAACAACCTGGAGCCGACCACGGTCCTGGCGAGAATCGCCGCCCAGACCGAACGGATCGGGCTCATCGGGACGCTGTCCTCGTCGTACAACGACCCGGTCGAGCTGGCCCGCCGGCTCGGCGACCTCGATCACGTCAGCGGCGGCCGCTTCGGATGGAACGTCGTGACGACGGCCGGGCCGGTCGCGGCCCGCAACTTCGGCCGGTTCGGCGAACCCGAGCACGCGCTGCGGTACCGGCGCGCCGCCGTGTTCACCGAGCAGGTCGTCGCCGCCTGGGCGGAGCGGACCGACCTCGTCTCGCCGCAGGGCCGCCCGGTCGTCGTCCAGGCGGGCGGTTCGAGCGACGGCCGCCGGCTCGCCTCGCGGGTCGGCGAGGTCATCTTCTCCGCCGACCAGGACCTCGAGCACGCCCGCGCGTTCCGCGCCGAGATCCGCGACGGCGCGGCCCGGCTCGGCCGGCAACCCGACGAGATCGTGGTCCTGCCCGGGCTGTCGACCGTCGTGGGCAGCACCGAGGCCGAGGCCAGGGCCCGCCGCGAGCTGCTCGACGAGGTCCTGCCGGACGCCTACGCCCGCGGCCGGCTCGCGGGGCAGCTCGGGATCTCGCTCGACGGCCTCTCCGACGACGAGCCGATCCCGGCCGAGCTGCTCGTCGACCCGGACCGGGCCGGCGGCTCGCAGACCTTCTACCGCGTCGTCAAGGCGATCATCGACACGGAGCGGCCGACGCTCGGCCGGCTGCTCAAGCGGCTCTCCGGCGGGGGCGGCCACCGCATCGTCACCGGCACGCCCGAGCAGATCGCCGACGACATCGAACAGTGGTTCCGCGCCGGCGCCGCGGACGGCTTCAACGTGATGCCCGACGTGCTGCCCTCCGGCTTCGACGACTTCGCCGACCACGTGATCCCGCAGCTGCAGCGCCGCGGCCTGTTCCGCACCGAGTACGACAGCACGACGCTGCGCGGGCACCTCGGGCTGGGCCTGCCCGCCGTCCCGTCCGGCCGACACCTGGAGGTGGTCTCCTCATGAGCGTGCCCATCCTGCTCACCGTCACCGTCGGCGCCCCGGGGGCGGTCCCCCTCGCCGACGCCGTCACCGTCGCCGCGGCGGCGCAGGACGCCGGTGTCGCCGCGATCCGGCTCGCCGACGGCACGGCCACGGGCCACCCGCTCGACCCCACCGTCGTCGCCGCGTACCTGGCCGGCGTGCACGGCGGCGTCGGCTACGTCCCGGAGCTCCCGACCACCCACAACGCGCCGTACAACGCCGCACGGCGGGTGCTCTCGCTCGACCGGGCCACCGGCGGCCGGGTCGGCGTCGCGCTGCTGCCCGGCGCCGGCGACGAGGTGAGCGAGCCGGCCGCACCGGACCCCGGCGCCGCCGACCCCGCCCGGCGGTGGGCGGAGTACGCCCGGGTGCTGAGCCGGCTCTGGGAATCCTTCCCGCGCGCGGCGCTGGTCGGCGACCAGGAGGCCGGCGTCGTCGTCGACGACCTGCTCATCACACCGATCGATCACGAAGGCACGTTCTACCGCGTCGCCGGCCCGCTGGACGGCCCGGCGTCCGTGCAGGGTCGCCCGCTCCTCGTCGCCGACCTCGGCGCGCTCGACGCGGCGACGGTCGCCGAGTCCGCGGACGCCGTCGTCGTCGACCGGGCGCTGGTCCCCGGCGCGGACGCGGCGCTCACGGCGGCCCCCGCTCGGGCCCTCTCGCCCGTGTGGCCCCGCTCGCCCCCGCGATCTTGGA
>NZ_JBEXCY010000328.1:0-8973 GCF_040605515.1 Dactylosporangium sp. NPDC005572
GACATCAGGTGCGCACACTCGTGGGACTTGGGGCGACCCTCGCCCTGGTCATGTCGCCACACTGCTGGTCCACGCCGCCGTTGACTATGTCCACGCGGTGGCCGGCGCAGGCCTGGACCACAGCGCCGTCGAACGCGCCGCCGCGGCGAAGATTGTCGGGATCGAGAACGTCGTCGAGGCGCTGCCGCTGGCCGCGACGGCCAGGGTGATCCTGTGCTCGTCGGTCGCGGCGACCTTCGCCGGTCCGGGCCTGGCGGTGTACGCGGCGACGAACCGCATGCTCGACGCGATCGCCGCGCGGTTGCGGGCCGACGGCATCGACGGTCGGTCGGTGCAGTGGGGTGTGTGGCATTCCACCGCCCGCCCCCGGGGCGAGTACGACGACATCGTCGCCGGGTCCGAACGGGCCGGCATCCTGCCGATGCCGCCCGCTGCGGCGCTGGCCGCCGGGCTGACCGCCGAGTCACAGAACAGCCTGACGCTGTCCGCGGACTGGACGGTGATCGCCGCGGTGTGCGAGCTGAACGGGATGCCAGCGCTGATGCAGGATTTCGGCGGACAGACCGGTGCTGCGGTGCGCAGCGTGCCCGCCGACGCGTCGCCGGAGCGCGTCCGCTCGATCGTCGCGCGCGTGATGGGGCTGGGGGTTGACGACGTGCTCGATCCCGACACGCCGCTCGTCGCGCTGGGGATGGACTCGATCCAGGCACTGGAGCTCTACCGGTCCATCCAGCAGACGCTCCGCCTGGAGATCCCGGTGGCCCGGGTGCTGGGCGGCGCGACCCTGCACGACGTTCTAGAGATGGCCGGAAAGGCACCCGCGACCGTCGGCACCCGACTCGGCGAGTGACAACCACGATGAGCGGCACGTCCACAACGAACCCAAGGAGGCCGGAATGTCCGATGCGTTGAGTCCGGAGATCGAGCGGATCCTGCGGGTCGACTTGCAGGTGGACACCTCACGCATCACTCGCCGGTCGCACCTCGTCGACGAGGTCGGCCTCGACTCGGTCGCGTTCGCAGTGGGGATGGTGGCGATCGAGGACACGCTCGGCGTGGCGCTATCCGAGGAGGAGATGCTGACCTTCGAGACGGTCGCCGACCTGGAGGACGCCGTCCTCGCGAAGCGCGGCTGAGCATGGCGCCGGTGGACATCGGGCCGGGCGGGCTGGCCGGCGCGGTCAGCCGGGCGATGCTCGGCGGAGACGGGGCCCTGTCGGTGCTCGATGCGGCGTCCGGCGACTGGGACACCCGCCCGTGGCGTGAGGTCCACGCCCGCGCCGAGCAGATCGCCGCGCAGCTGCTCGCCGACGGCGGCCGCGAACCGGGCGCGGTCGGCCTGATCGGCGACCCCAGTGTGGATCTCATCGCGGCCGTGCAGGGTGCGTGGCTGGCCGGTGTCGCGGTGACGGTGCTGCCCAGCCCGGTCCGCGGGGCCGACGAGCAACGGTGGGCCCAGAGCACCTACACGCGGTTCGCCGGCATCGGGGTAGGCACCGTCCTCGGCTCTGGCCAGCAGCTCGAGCCGCTGGCGAGGATCGACGGGCGGCTGCGGATCGCGGGGGTCGAGCAGTACGGGCGGGACGCCGACGTCACCGGCTTCGCCGGACACCCGCTCGGTCCCGACGCGGCGGCCGTGCTGCAGGGCACCGCGGGATCGACCGGCGAACCCAAGACGGCGGTGCTGTCGGCGGCAGCCGTCCACAGCAACATCACCGAGCTGGTCGCGCGCGTCGGCATTCGTCCCGAGCGCGACGTGAAGCTCAGCTGGCTGCCGCTGTACCACGACATGGGGCTGATCTTCGTGCTGGTCGGCCTGGCCACCGGTACTCCACTGTGGATCGCGCCAAGCTCGGCCTTCGTGCGAGCCCCGTTCCGGTGGTTGCGATGGCTCACCGAGTCCCGGGCCACCATCACCGCGGCACCCAATTTCGCCTACGACCTGGTGGGCCGCTACGGCCGCCGGATCACCGACGCCGACCTGTCGCACCTGCGGTTCGTGATCAGCGGCGGCGAACCGGTCGACGCGGACGCCTTCGACGCCTTTCTCGACGTGGCGGCCCGATTCGGCATGGACCGGGCCGCGGCCGCGCCGGCCTATGGTATGGCCGAGTCGACCTGCGCGGTCACCATGCCCGCTGCCGGTGAGGGCGCCCGCTATGACGACGTCACTGTCACCTCACCCGAGGCCGGCGCCCAGCCGGTCCGCCGCCGCTACGCGATGCTCGGCACGCCGCTGGGCGGGATGCAGATCCGCATCGCCGAGGCAGACGGCGACGACGTTCCACGCATCGACGACCGGGACGTGGGCCACGTCGAGATCCGCGGCACCTCGATGATGACGCGCTACCTGGGGCATCCGCCGCTCAGCGACGGCGAATGGTTCCGCACCGGCGACCTCGGCTACCTCGTCGACGACCGCGCGGTGATCTGCGGCCGGGCCAAAGAGATCGTCGTCGTTGCCGGTCGCAACCTGTTCCCAGCGGAGATCGAGCAGTGCGTGGCGGGCGTCGACGGCGTCCGCAGCGGCCGCGTGGTGGCGGTGGCCCGCGACGGGACGTCGGCCCGGCCCGGGCTGGTGATCGTTGCCGAGTTCCGCGGCGGCGACCCCGACTCCGCCCGCCGCGCGGTGATCGCCGCGACGGCCGCCGAGTGTAACGTCATCCCGGCCGACGTGGTGTTCGTGAGACCCGGTACGCTGCCGCTGACCACGTCCGGCAAGCTGCGCCGCCTGGAAACCAGGAAGCTCCTCGAGTCGGGACACTGGAAATGACCGCTGACGCGTCGGTCAAGGGCTACCGGGCACTGCTGGAATCGGTCTTCGACGACCAGGTGCGAGCATGGGTCGCCGAGGCCGAGGCCACCCGGCGCTTCCCACGCGAGCTGCTGCGCAGGATGGGGGCCGCGGGAGTCCTCGCCGAGAAGTGGGGCGATCGCGCCACGCCCGATCTCGCCAAGCTCAACGAGCTGTCCTACACCCTCGGCCGGCTAGGATCGGCCGGGGTCAGCGTCGGCGTCAGCCTGCACGACTCGGCGATCGCGATCCTGCGCCGCTTCGCCCGGTCCGCCACGCTGAACGCGGTCGCCGAACGGGCGATCCGCGGTGAAGCCGTGCTGTGCCTGGCCGCGTCCGAGTCGTCCGGCGGCTCCGATCTGCAGATCGTCGAGACGCAGGTGTGCACCGAGGGCGACGGACTCCGGGTACGAGGCCGCAAGAAGTTCGTCTCGCTGTCACCCCTCGCCGACTACATCCTGGTCGTCGCCCGCAGTGTGAACCACGATCCCGCCAGCCGCCACGGGAGCGTCGCCCTCGTGCTGGTCCCGACCGACAAGGTCGCCATCATGCCGCCGTATGCGACGGTGAGCGCCGGGCCGCTCGAGACCTCGGCCGTGCAGATCGACACCTGGGTGCCGGCCGACCACCTGATCGCCCGAGCCGGGACGGGCCTGGCCGCGGTGAGCTGGGGCCTGGCCCACGAGCGGCTCTCCATCGCCGGGCAGGTCGCCGCGACCTGCAACCAGGTGCTGGGCATCACCCTGGCCCGGATGCAGGAGCGCACCCAGTTCGGCCGGACGCTCTTCGACCATCAGGCGTTGCGGCTGCGGATGGCCGACCTGCAAGCGCGGGTGGACATGCTCCGGCATGCGCTCACCGGGATTGCCGGCGGCGGCCAGCTGGATCTGCGCACCGCGGCCGCGATGAAAGTGTCTGCGGCCCGCCTCGGCGAGGAAGTCGTCGGCGAGTGCATGCACATCTTCGGCGGCTCGGCTTTCCTCACCGACGAGACGCCGCTGGCGCGCTGGTGGCGAGACATGAAGCTGGCCCGCGTCGGCGGCGGCACCGACGAGGTGCTCTGGGAACTCGTCGCGGCGGCGATGAAGCCGGATCTCGACGGGTATCGCGCGTTCTCGGCCGCGATCACCTGACGCTCACCACAGCCACCACACAGAAGGAGGGAAGCATGTCGAGCAACGCGACGACGCCCGTGGCGCCAGCTTCCGAAGACCCCCGCTTACGTCTGACGATGAGCGCCCGGGACCTCGTCAACATCGGCATCTTCGCGGCGATCTATCTCGTCATCGTCTTCACAATCAGCTTCGCGGGCGTCGTCAGCCCGCTCCTCATCGTGGTCACCTTCCCGCTGAGCATCATCGTCGCGGGCATCCCGTACATGCTCTTCCTCACACGGGTGAAGCACGCCGGCATGGTCACGATCTTCGCCGTCCTGGTCGCCGGAATCTACCTGCTCGCAGGCCACCCGTGGATCAGTACCGTCGTCACCGTCGTCGCGGCGTTGCTTGCCGAGGCGATCCTGCTGGCCGGCCGGTACCGGTCCCGGTGGGCCGCCATCCTCGCCTACGCGGTGTTCTCGCTCTGGTTCATCGGCCCGCTGCTGCCGATCCTCATCGACCCTGACGAGTACTTCTCCTCAGCGACGATGCAGGCGACACCGGAGTACGCCGACAAGATGCGGGACTTCCTCACCGACCAGGTGCTGTGGATGTACAACGCCGCCACGTTCATAGCGGGGCTGCTCGGCGGGCTGCTCGGTGCCGCGCTGCTGCGCAAGCACTTCCGCAAGGCCGGTCTTGCCTAGCCGTCCGGGACTCGACCCCCGCACGAAGATCATCGCTGTCATCGCCGTCAGCGCGGCGGTGATGAGCGCCGGCGGCGGCCGGTTTATCGCCGCCGGTCTGCTCCTCGCGGTCGGGCTCGCCGTCTGGGAGCGGGCCTGGCGGCGCGCCGTCGTGCTCCCACTCTTCGTCGGAGCTTCTGCCGCACTGGCGTTCTGGGTCCCGCTCGTGCGGCCCCACCCTGCCCTCGGCGCCGTCGCCACCGGTAGCTTCCTCGGCCTCCGGTTCGCCGTCGCCCTCGGCGTCGGGATGCATCTGATCGCCACGACGTCGCCGACCCAGCTCAGCGCCGCGTTCCGGGCATGGCGAATCCCCCGCGGCATCACCGTCAGCACGTCGGTGATGCTGCGGTTCCTCCCGCTCGTCGCCACCGAGGCCACCGCCGTGCTCGACGCCATGCGGCTTCGCGGCCTCACCGGGCTCCGCGCAATGCTGCGCCACCCGATCCTCGCGATCGAACGTTTCACCGTCCCGCTGATCGCTTCGAGCCTGCGGGTCGGCGAGGACCTCGCCGCCTCGGCCATGCTGCGCGGTCTTGGCTCACCACACCGCCCGACCTCGATGACACCACCGCGTTTCGGTGGCCGCGACGCGACATTCGCCCTCGTCGTCGCCGCGCTGGCCGCGGGCTCTGTCCTGTTGTCGCCAGGGCCAGCATGATCAGTATTGACGGGACCGGTTGGACGTACGCAAACGCGGAAGAGCCCAGCCTGACCGACGTCACGCTCTGCGTCACGCCCGGCGAGTTCGTCGTCCTCTGCGGTGCCAGCGGCTCCGGCAAGTCCACCGCACTGCGGCTGATGAACGGCCTCATCCCACACTTCCACGAGGGCACCCTCACCGGCGCGGTCCAGGTCGATGGCCTGAAGACCGCCACGGCGAGGCTTGACGAATTGGGCTTGCGCACCGGGACGGTGCTGCAGCACCCCCGGCGCCAGTTCTTCACGGACTCCGCAGGCGAGGAGGTGGCCTTCGCGCTGGAGAACTTCGGGTACGAACCCGCCGTGGTACACGCCCGTGTCGACGCAGCGCTGACCGCCCTGGCCGCCTGCCTCCCGGTCGCGGCGCGACTGAGGCTCCTCTCCGGCGGACAGCAACAGCAGGTCGCGCTGGCAGCGGCGAGCGCCCACGAGCCGGATATCCTCCTGCTCGACGAGCCGAGCTCCAACCTCGACGCCGACGCCGTGCAGCGGCTGACCGCCTCGCTCGCGCTGTTGAAGGCCAGAGGCATGACGATCGTGGTGGCCGAGCATCGACTGCGGTATCTGCGCGGCATCCTCGACCGGGTCGTGGTGATGCGCGAGGGACGGACCGAAGTACAGTGGAGCGCCCAGCAGTTCCGCGCGTTGCCCGACGAGGACCTCGCCCGAGAGGGGCTGCGGGGCGAAGCCCGGCCGGTCGACCTGCCCGAGCTGGCGGCGGCTGGCGGCAGCGTTGCAGACCCGGCCACGAAAGGCGGCCCATCCACCGGAGCGCTCCAGCTCGCCGACATCCGATGCCGGCTCGCCGGGCGCACAGTGCTCGACCTCGACCACGTGGCCTTCGCCGCGGGCACGGTGACGGCCATACGCGGTGCCAACGGGGCCGGCAAGTCCACGCTCGCCCGCGTCGTGACCGGACTGCAGTCCTGTCCCGGCAATGTGCGACTCGATGGGCGCAAGCTCAGCCGCCGCGCCCGGCAACGGGCCAGCGCGATCGTCATGCAGGACGTGCAGCGCCAGCTCTTCACTGATTCCGTCGACGCCGAGGTCCGACTCGCCGCGGCCCGCAACGACATCGACGTTGACCAGGCGCTCCGTGAGCTCGATCTCACCCGCTTCGCCGACCGGCACCCGCTGTCCCTGTCCGGCGGCCAGCAGCAACGCCTTGTCATCGCGGCCGCCCGCATCTCCCGCCGCCGCATAGTGGTCTTCGACGAACCCAGCTCGGGCGTCGACCAGCGACACCTCCAGTCGATCTCGGACCAGATCCGCCAGGTTGCCCACGAAGGCGCGGTGGTCCTGCTCATCAGCCACGACGAAGACCTGCTTGCCCTCGCCGCGGACGCACAGCTCACACTGCGACCCTTGTAGATGGCATATTGACGGGGGAAGGGGCGGCGGCTGCCGCACCCGGAGGCCCTGACGGCCCAGGCGCTGGCGAGTATGCGGTCGAGCAACTGGTCGACCGGCTCTCCGCCACCGGGCCGCAAGCTGTCGCCGCGGCGCGGGAGCTCGGGGGTGTCCCTATGAGTTTTGTCAAGCAGCGAGGCGGGGTTCGTCCGCCGTTTTGTGCTGGTATGGGCGTTGGGTTCGGAGCGTGGCGTGGAGGACGTCGACCCGCCGGCGGGCGAGGCAGATGAGGGCGGCGTTGTGTTTCTTGCCTTCCGCGCGGTTGGGTCGGCCCGAGGCGCGGTTCCGGTCTTTCGACCGGTCCGTCTCCTCGGGCCGCCCGCCGAACCCGGCGTGCCCATTGCTGAGCACCGGGCTCTCCACAAGCCCCGATGGAGGCAGGTCGTCGTTCAGCTTGCTGGGGTCCACGGCGTCGGAATCTTCGGGTTCTGTCGCAGGAAGTGTGGTGGGTGATCGGGCCGCCGGTCAGTTGGGTTGGAGGATGCGGCGACGGAGGAGGTCGAACTTTGCCCGGCCGTACATTTGCCGTTTCGTGTGTCCTGAACGTGGAGGAGGTTCGGTAGGTCGAGTCTCTGAAGCGGTGCTGCACGGATGATGAAGGATTTGGCCCTTCGGAGTCGCCCGGCGGTTGGGGGGCTCCGAACCACCTCATGCTGCGTTGGCTGAAGACCGTCGTGGTGAGCGATGAGGAAGAAGGCGCCCGTGAGGTGTCAGGTGGGGATCAGGAAGACGAATGCGAGTGAATCGTTGCTGACGTGTCGAAACAGATACAGACGACATCAAAACCGGGGTGTGAAAACGGGTCCCGGGACGAGCCTGGCGGGTGTGCCGTCTTCTGGCCAGGTGGTGTCCGGCATGTAGACGACGTGAGCCTGATCTGCGGCATCCGTGTGGAACAGGAGAAGGCGTGCCCGGATACACCCTGCTCGTATGGGCAGGGAGAGGGAGTGTCCCAAGCGGCGACACCGCAAGGGATCGAGTACCGTCGCCGGGCGCGCTGGCGGACCGGCTCGTAGTAGCGATGAAGGTCCTGTAATGGGGCCGGAGCGAAGGGGCCGGGTTGTCCGTGGCTGGTCTGTTCGATCAACCGGACGTGGTCCGGGAGGAGTCGCGTGGACGAGCTGAAAGCAGCAGGCAAGCCGTTTCAGATTTCGAAGCGGGCGGTCTGGTAGGCGTGGGAGAAGGTCAACGCGAACAAGGGTGCGCCCGGAGTGGACGGGCAGACGATCGCCGGCTTCGAGCTGGATCTGAAGAACAACCTGTATCGGATCTGGAATCGGATGTCGTCGGGGTCGTACTTCCCGCCGCCTGTGCGTGCGGTGGAGATCGAGAAGGCCCATGGTGGCGGCACCAGAATGCTCGGTGTGCCCACTGTGGACGATCGGATCGCGCAGACGGTCGTGGCCATGGAGTTGGAGCGGAAGGTCGAACCGGCCTTCCATCCAGATTCCTACGGCTATCGGCCGGGGCGTTCCGCCCTCGACGCGGTGGCGGCCTGCCGGGCACGATGCTGGAAGACGAACTGGGTGATCGATCTGGACATCCGGAAGTTCTTCGACAGCGTGCCGTGGGACCTGATCGTCAAAGCGGTCGAGGCGAACACCGACCTGCCATGGGTGGTGTTGTATGTCAAGCGGTGGCTGCAAGCGCCGCTGGCACTGCCCGACGGATCGTTGCAGGTCAGGGACCGGGGAACCCCACAGGGGTCTGCGGTCTCACCCGTGCTGGCGAATCTGTTCCTGCACTACGCGTTCGACGTGTGGATGGCCCGGCAGTTTCCGGGCGTCGGCTTCGAACGCTATGTGGACGACGCGGTGGTGCACTGCGTCGATGAGGCCCAAGCACAGCATGTGCTGGCGGCCTTGCAGGCACGGATGCGTGAGGTCGGCCTGGAACTGCACCCGGACAAGACCAGGATCGTGTACTGCAAGGACAGCAACCGGCGCGGCTCCTACGAGCACACCGCGTTTACGTTCCTGGGCTACACGTTCCGGGGCCGGGAAGTACGTCCCAGAACCGGCAAACGGTGAATCGGGTTCAACCCGGCGATCAGCAGCGACGCCTTGAGGAAGATCAGCGGTCACGTGCGGTCCTGGCGACTGCACCGACACACCGAGATCTCCGAAGCGGACCTTGCGGCCTGGGTCAATCCGAGGGTGGGAGGTTGGATGCACTACTGCGTGTCCAGAGGGCACGCGCGAACGGATTGGAGGACGGTGGTCCTGAT
>NZ_JBEXCY010000329.1:0-8877 GCF_040605515.1 Dactylosporangium sp. NPDC005572
GGCGGGCGGCGCGTTCGCGTTCGCGGGCGGCGAACCGGCGCCGGTCGCGGCGCCCGGCGGCCCGTCGCCGTCGCCGTCGGCGATCCCCGTCACCGACCTCCCCCGGGTGTACATCAGCGTGTCGCCGTCGGGAGCCGTCGAGCTCGGCCAGCCCGTCGGGAACGCCTCGGTGTCGCTGTGGTTCGCCGAGGCGGACGCGCGGTTCGTGATGGTCTTCGGGACGCGGGACAGCGCCGGCCGGATGGTCCTGCAGGGGATCGGCAGCGACCCGGACGTGGTGCCGCCCGGCCCCGGGGACGTCGGCTTCCACGCGGGCTACACGACGAGCGGCGGCGACAGCCGGTTCGTGCTCGGCTACGTGGTCGGGCCGGCCGGGAGCGGGCCGGGAGCGGTCGCGAACGTGTCGCTGACGATCGACGGGGTGCCGACCACCGCGGAGACGAGCGCGTGGCCCAAGGACCCCCGGGTGGTCGCGTGGTGGGTGCGGATGCCGGCCGACACCGCGCCGCTGGACGTCACCGGACTGACCGCGGTCGACGGTCGCGGCACGGTCATCGCGCGGGTTCCGGCAGGGCTGCGCTGATCGGGGCTTAGCGCAGGACGGCGGGCTGGCCGGCGTTGCGGCGCAGGAGCAGGACCGTGACCAGCGGCCAGGCCGCCTCGGCGCCGGTCGCGATCCGCTCGGCCAGGCCGACCAGCACGCCGGCGCCGAGCGCGACGGCGAACACGAACACCAGCGCAACGAGCACGAACGTCGCGGTGAGCATGACGCCGGCCGACGGGCGGAACGGCCCGCCGCCCGGCCGGCGCCAGAGTGCCGGCCACAGCGCCAGGCAGGCCAGCGCGATGGTCGCCGCGGCCTGGTGCGCGGCCGACTCGCCGGTCATCGGCACCGGGATCGCCGCGACCAGGATGGTGGCCAGGCCGCCGACCGCCAGCATCAGCCGGCACGGGCCGGAGAACGGGCGCAGGCCGAGGGCGGTCACGGCGTGGCAGACGCCGACGCCGACCAGGGCGAGCGTCATCACCCAGCGGTGGGCGGCGCCCATGCCGGCCAGGGCGCTGATCGTGTCCTGCAGCGAGTCGAACCCGGCGGGCTGGAGCGCGGCGGCGACCGTCCACCCGCCGATCAGCAGCACAGGTGCCGCGGCCGAGGACCACAGCGCGAACGTGGGGACGAAGTCGCGGCGCACTTGGCCGAGTATGCCCCGCGACCGGCGCCCTCGCTCGTTAAGTCGCGCACGACTGAATCGTGCGCTACTGTTGGCCCGTGGATGTGCTGCCACTGGACCGGCAGGTCTGTTTCGCGCTGTACACCGCCTCGCGGGCGGTCACGGCGCGCTACCGGCCGCTGCTCGACGAGCTGGGGCTCACGTACCCGCAGTACCTCGTCCTACTCGCCCTCTGGGAGCGCGACGGGCGGACCGTCAAGGAGCTCGGCACGGCGCTGCGGCTGGACTCCAGCACGCTGTCGCCGCTGCTCAAGCGCCTGGAGACGGCCGGCCTCGTGCACCGCGAGCGGCGGGCCGACGACGAGCGCTCGGTCACCGTCCGGCTCACCCCGCACGGCGCGGGGCTGCGCACCCGGGCCTCCGCGCTGCCCGCGCGGCTGCTCTGCGAAGACGGCCTCGACCTGGACGAGCTCAACGAGTTGCGGATCACGCTGACCCGGCTCACCACAGCACTGGACATGGCACTCGATGGGCGAGGAGAGATCGATGCAGGTGCTCTACACGGCTGACGTCACCGCCACCGGCGACGGCCGCGACGGCCACGTCACCAGCTCCGACGGGATCATCGACGTCGACGTCGCGGTGCCCAAGGAGATGGGTGGCGCCGGCGGCGCGACCAACCCCGAGCAGCTCTTCGCCGCCGGCTACGCGGCCTGCTACCACAGCGCCCTGCGCCTGGTCGCCCGCCGCGCGAAGGTCTCGGTCGACGGCACGGTCGTCAACGCGAAGGTCGGCATCGGCCCCAACGGCAGCGGCGGCTTCGGCCTCCAGGTGGCCCTCGCCGTCACCATCCCGGACACCGACCGCGAGACCGCGCTGCGCCTCGCCGAGGCCGCGCACCAGGTCTGCCCCTACTCGAACGCCACCCGTGGCAACATCGACGTGACGCTGGAGGTGGCCGCATGACGAACAGGCTGTGGCAGCTCGCCGCGCGCCCCGAGGGCGTGCCGACCGCCGAGCACTTCCGGCTGGTCGAGGAGGAGGTCCCGGTGCCCGGGCCGGGCCAGGTCGTGGTGCGCAACGAGGTCATGTCGGTCGACCCGGCGATGCGCGGGCGGATGAACGACGTCCCGTCGTACGTGGCGCCGTTCCAGCTCGACCAGCCGCTCGAGGGCGGCGCGGTCGGGACCGTCGTCGCCTCCGAGAGCCCCGACGTGCCGGTCGGCGCGAGCGTGCTGCACGGCCTCGGCTGGCGGGAGTACGCGCTGCTGGACGCGAAGCACACCCGCGTCGTCGACACCGCCGTCGCGCCCCCCTCGGCCTACCTGGGCGTGCTCGGGATGCCTGGGCTCACGGCCTACGCCGGGCTGCTCGACGTGGCGCACCTGAAGCCGGACGAGAACGTGTTCATCTCCGGCGCCGCGGGCGCGGTGGGCTCGCTCGCCGGCCAGATCGCCCGGCTGCGCGGCGCCCGGCTGGTGATCGGCAGCGCGGGCTCGGCGGCGAAGGTCAAGTACCTCGTGGACGACCTGGGCTTCGACGCCGCCTTCAACTACAAGGACGGGTCGGTGCGCACCCAGCTCAAGCAGCTGACCCCGGACGGCATCGACGTGTACTTCGACAACGTCGGCGGCGAGCAGCTGGAGGCGGCGCTCTTCCGCATGAACCTGCACGGTCGGGTGGCGGTCTGCGGCGCGATCTCGCAGTACAACGGGCCGGACGCGCACGGCATCCGCAACCTCAGCCTGCTGATCAGCAAGCGGATCACCCTCCAGGGCTTCCTGGTGATGGACCACTGGGGGCGCCGCCAGGCGTTCGTCGAGGAGATGACCGACTGGCTGCGGGAGAACCGGATCCAGGTCCCGGAGACGTTCGTCGACGGCATCGAGCACGCCCCGGACGCGTTCCTGGGCATGCTGCGCGGCGAGAACCTGGGCAAGATGATCGTGCGCTTCTGAGCGTCCGGGATGGCAGCATGGAGTCCGTGCTGCCATCCTCTGATCTGCGGACCGACCGGCTCGTCCTGCGCCGCTGGACGGCGGCCGACCGCGCCCCGTTCGCCGCGCTGAACGCCGACCCGGAGGTCATGCGGTACTTCCCGCGCCCGCTCACTCCGGGCGAGAGCGACGCCCTCGTGGACCGGATCGAGCAGCAGTTCGCCGAGCACGGCTACGGCCTGTGGGCGGTGTCCACCGTGGACGACCCGTTCATCGGCTTCGTCGGCCTGGCGTGGCAGCGCATCGACGCCCCGTGGGCGCCGGCGCTGGAGATCGGCTGGCGCCTGGCCCGCCACGCGTGGGGCCGGGGCTACGCGACCGAGGCCGCGGTGGCCGCCCGCGACTTCGCCTTCCGCCCGCGCGCGGAGGGCGGCGCGGGCATGACGGACATCGTCTCCATGACCACGGTGACGAACACGCCGTCGCAGGCGGTGATGCGCAAGATCGGCATGACCCGCGACCCGGCCGACGACTTCCGCCACCCGAACCTGCCGGTGGGCCACCCGCTCGAGCAGCACGTCCTGTACCGCCTGTACCGCCCGGCAACCACCTGAGCCGCCCCGCCCGGCGCGGTCAGCGGCGGGCCAGCGGGAGGTGCAGCTGGAAGGCCACCTCCGTGTAGCGGATCGTGGGCGGCGCCAGCGCCTGCAGCTGGCGCTCCAGCACGACCTGGAGCTCGCGCGGCGGGGCCTCCGGGCGGGCCATGATGCGGACCGCCACCGGGCGGGACGGGCCCAGGCGGAACTCCACCATGATCTCCTCGGTGGCGTGGCGCGAGCCCGTGAAGAGGCGGGCGATGACCACCCGGGCGCGCTCCACGAAGTCGCTCAGCTCGGCCGGCGTGGTGGCCCGGCGCAGCTGCTCCTCGCTCGTCAGCAGCACGATCCGGGGCAGCGGCTCGGTCTGTGGGAGGGCCGGCTGGGACGCCGAGGCGTCGTCCTCGATCGTCAGGCACAGCGCCGACACCGCGCCGTCGGGGAGGCCGATCTCGACCGGGCGGCCGGCCTCGACCGCCTGGAGCAGGCGGGCGTGCATCGCGCCGGTCAGCAGGGCCGCGAAGCCGTCCTCGACCTGGCGGGCGGTCGGCTCCACGCCGCCGCGGACGATGAGCAGGAAGTTGCAGCCCAGCCGGCTCGCCGAATCGCCGCCGGGGGCCACGATCGCGGCCGGGCCCTGCTGGCCGGGCGACCACACGTAGGTCTTCGGGGTGCCGGCGAGGCCCGGGAGGTACGCGCAGACGTCCGGCGCCTCCCGCATCGCCTCGCCGAGCGCGGGCAGCTCGGCGCGGGGCACCGAGAGCTCCAGCCGGCTGCCGTTGTGGACCACGCGGAGGAACGGCAGGTTGTAGGCCGGGGCCTGGGAGAGCAGGGTGGCGGCGCGGTACTCGGCGTCGTCGACCACCGGGGCGCGGCCGGGGCGGAACCAGTACGGGTGCGGGTAGTAGCGCTCCTGCGCGCCGAGCAGGGCCAGCACCCGCGCGTGGCCGAAGCGCTGCACGACCGCCGTCTCGCCGCCGACGAGCGGGAGCGCGACCAGCGCAGCGCCATCCACTGTGGACTGCATCGCCTGCGGCTCGGTGTAGACGAAGCCCGTCACGCGGTCGTCGGCGTCGACGCCCGGGCGGCCGAAGACGCTCACGTCGCCGGCGTCGACCAGGCGGCGCTCGGCAGCGAAGCCGTGGACGGTGCGCGACATCGTCAGCGGGTACCCCGGCGCCGGCGCCCCGGTCCGCGCCACGGCGAAGAACAGCTCCCGCTGCCCGTGCCGGGCCAGGCCCTCGGTCGTGTAGAGCAGCGCGGGCAGCATGCCGGAGGCCGTGCGGATGCCACCCTCAGCGATGGCGACCGACAGCTCGCCGGGAATGAGGTCCTCCCGGCCCAGGGGTAACGCGGAGCCCACGGGGCCGATCATGCCATCCACCCGCAACCACACCTGGCGCTCATCGACGTGAGCGCGGACGATGAACGCATGCGGATGACCTCCGAGCCACCGGACGGGTACGTCGCATTCGTCACCCGGCACCTCGAGCCGCTGCGGCGGGACGCCACCCGCGTGGTGGGCGCCCCGGACGAGGCCGACGCGCTCTACGGCGACGTCCTCACCGATGTGGCGACCCGCTGGACCTGGCTGGAGCTGCAGCGGACCCGCCTCGGCCACGCCGACGCCGCCGACGAGTTCCTCGGCCGGGTCTTCGCCCGCCGGTCGGAGCGGTTCTACCTCGACGAGACGCTGCCCGACGACGGGCTGGAGATCACGGTCACACCGGAGCTGCCGCCGGTCGCCGCGCCGCCCCGGCGCGTCTACGTCAGCAACGCGGTGCGGCTCGCGCCGATCGTCATCCCCCGCCGGGCTCGCGGCGGATTCGTCGCCGGGCCGGTCTGCGAGGCGGCGATCGCCTGGTGGCACGCCTACGAGAACATCCGCCGGCGCCGGCTGGTCTACGCCGGCTTCGTGCTCATCACCATGCTGCTGGCGCTGGCCAACTTCGCGGCGCCGCCCGTCGAGCCGTAGGCACGCCACATGTAGCCATCCTACATCTAGAACACCGGAAAAGTTCCCGAACGTGTTCAAGACCGCTTTCGACCGCACCGCGCATCGGACTCACTCGGCCCGGCGATAGAAACGGAGACAGGCACACCACGTCGTCAACAGGGGGCGCTCCGTGGATCACCTGTCCGTTCTCGCCGAGGCCGCCACACCGGGGGACTTCGCCGCCGCTCGCACGCAGATGGCGTTCTCCCTCGGCTGGCACATCATCATCGCCAGCTTCGGGGTGGCCATGCCGGCCATCACCCTCTTCATGGAGTGGCGCGGGTACCGCACCGGCGACGTCAACTACCGCCTGCTCGCCCGCCGCTGGGCGCGCGCCATGGGCGTGCTGTTCGCCGTCGGCGCCGTCTCCGGGACCATCCTCAGCTTCGAGATGGGCCTGCTGTGGCCCGGCCTGATGGGCACGTACGGCGAGGTCATCGGCCTGCCGTTCACGCTCGAAGGGTTCGCGTTCTTCATCGAGGCCATCTTCCTCGGCATCTACCTCTACGGATGGGACCGGCTCCCGCCGCGGGTGCACATGCTGTCCGCCATCCCGATCCTGATCGCCGGCGTCGTGGGCACGCTCTGCGTCGTCAGCGCCAACGCCTGGATGAACCAGCCGCGGGGCTTCGACCTCGTCGAGGGCAAGGTCGTCGGGGTCGACCCGTGGGGCGCGATGTTCAACCCGGCGACCGGGCCGCAGTCGGTGCACATGCTCGTCGCCGCGTTCATGGTGACCGGCTTCTGCATCGCCGGCGTCTACGCGGTGGGCATGCTGCGCGGGCGCACCGACCGGTACCACCGCCTCGGCTTCCTCGTCCCGTTCACCGTCGCCGCCGTCATGGCGCCGATCCAGGTCGGCGTCGGCGACTGGGCCGCGCACTTCGTCGCCGACTACCAGCCGGTGAAGCTGGCCGCGATGGAGGGGCTCTACGAGACCGAGCGCGGCGCGCCGCTGCACCTGGGCGGGGTGGCGGTCGACGGCGAGCTGCGGTACGCCGTCGAGATCCCCAACGCCCTCTCGCTACTGGCGCACTGGGACCCCAACGCCGAGATCATGGGGCTCAACGAGGTCCCCGCCGACCAGCACCCGCCGGTCAACGTCGTGCACTGGGCGTTCCAGATCATGGTCGTCGCCGGGCTCGCGATGCTCGGCGTGGCCCTCGCGTTCGCGTTCATCTGGAAGTGGCGCCGCCAGTGGCTCACCAACCGCTGGTTCCTGCGCGCCGCGTTCCTCTGCGGCCCGGCCGCCGTCCTCGCGCTGGAGGCCGGCTGGACGACGACCGAGGTGGGCCGGCAGCCGTGGGTGGTGTACGGCATCCTGCGCACCCACGACGCGGTCAACACGGCGCCCGGCCTGCGCGTCGGGCTGGTGGTGATCCTGCTCGTGTACGCGCTGCTGACGGTGGCGACCGTGTACGTCCTGCGGCGGCTGGCGCGTGACAAACCGGTACCGGTGGCGCCCCAGGAGTCCGACGTCGAGACCTTCCCGGTGCCGTGACCATGACCAGTGCTGACCTGATGCTGGCGGTGCTGTTCGCAGCCGTGACGGCCTACGCGCTCTTCGGCGGCGCCGACTTCGGCGCCGGGTTCTGGGACCTCTTCGCGGGCGGCGCGAAGCGCGGCCACCGGCAGCGCAAGCTGATCGAGCACGCGATCGGGCCGGTGTGGGAGGCCAACCACGTGTGGCTCATCTTCGCGATCGTGCTGCTGTGGACCGGCTTCCCGGCGGTGTTCGCCGGCGTGGCCGCGACGATGTACATCCCGCTCACCGCCGCGGCGCTCGGCATCATCGGGCGCGGCGCCGGGTTCGCGTTCCGCAAGATCAGCGTGACCCTGCCCCGGCAGCAGCTGTTCGGGGCCGGGTTCGCGTTCTCGTCCGTGGTCACGCCGTTCTTCTTCGGGGCGGTCGCCGGCGGCATCGCCACCGGCCGGGTGCCGCCCTGGGACCAGGGGCCGGGCGACATCCTCACCGCGTGGTGGAACCCGACCTCGGTCGCCACCGGCGCGCTGGCCGTCGGGGTGTGCGCCTACCTCGCCGCGGTGTTCCTCACGCACGACGCGAAGCGGGAGGACCCCGGCCTCGTCCCAGTCATGCGGCGGCAGGCGCTGTGGGCCGGGGCCGGCGTGGGCCTGCTGGCCGCGGTCGGGCTGGTGGTGGTCGAGCTGGACGCGGACTGGCTGGCCGGCCGGCTGTGGCGGCCCCTGCCGGCCGCTCTGATCGCCGTCTCCGCGCTGGCCGGCCTGGCGTCGATCGGGTTGCTGGCCCTCGGGAGGTACGTCGCGGTGCGGGTCACCAGCGGGCTCGCCGTCGCCGCGGTGCTCGGGGGCTGGGCCGCCGCCCAGTACCCGTACCTCCTGCCGCCCGCGACCACGGTCGACGCCGTCGCCGCCGACCCGGCGGTGACGCGCGCCACGCTGTGGGCCGTCCTGGTCGGTGTCGCGATCCTGGCACCGTCGCTCTGGTGGCTGCTCCGCCTGTCACAAACCCCAGCTCATCAGGGAGCGGGCGGTGAAACTGGTCACCAAGAAGACGGCAGGCGTTGACGAATGCTGCTAGTCTCCGCCGGAGTCATGGGAAATCTTCGGGCATTGAGGCGCTGGAGCGCGACGGCCGCCGCCGTCGCGGCCCTTGGCGTGCCCGTCGGCGCGATCGCCCTGGCCGTCCCGGCCCAGGCCGCCACCAACGGGCTCGACATCAAGGCGACGAACACCAACATTCAGGGCAAGCCGGGCGACAAGGTCAGCGTCGGCTTCCAGGTGACCAACCGCGGCCGGGAAGAGGTCAAGGGCGACGACGTCATCGTGGCGATCACGGTGCCGCCGCAGGCCCAACTCGACCCGGCCGACTACGGCGACGGCTGCGGCCAGATCAGCGGCGGCCGCGCGGTGCGCTGCCGGCTCGGCAAGGACATCGCGGCGGGCAAGTCCGCCGGCGGCTCGTTCAAGTTCGTGCTGAAGACCGGCGGCAACGGCCAGGGCGCCGTCGCCGTGCAGCCGGGCAACGCCAACGACCGGTTCACCGTCCGGGTCAGCGGCGCCTCCCCCTCCAAGACGCCCAGCGCCAAGGCGTCGGCCACCGAGGCGGCCGAGCCGACCGTCGAGGCCGCGCCGCCGGAGGCCGGCAACGGGGCCATCCCGCAGGCCGAGGACCCGCCGACGAGGAAGACCAGCGA
>NZ_JBEXCY010000330.1:0-8737 GCF_040605515.1 Dactylosporangium sp. NPDC005572
GCGCGGCGGGCCCGGCGCCGCCCCCGCCCCCCCCCCGGTCCGCTCGGGCGACCGGCTGACCGCCCAGGAGCTGCAGACGGCGATGCTCGCGGCGGCCGGGCTGAGCAACCGCGAGATCGGCCAGCGGCTGTTCCTGTCGCACCGCACCGTGAGCTCGCACCTGTACCGCATCTACCCGAAGCTCGGCGTCAGCGGCCGGGCCCAGCTGCGCGCGGCCCTGGACGCGCTGGAGCGGCGCGGCGGCTGACCGGCTACTCGCCCTCGTGCTCGCCGTCGATGGTCATTGCGTCCTGTCCCGGCTACTCGCCCTCGTGCTCGCCGTCGGCGGTCATCGCGCCCTGGCCCGGCTGGCTCGGGAGGAACACGTGCTGGTGGCCGTGGCCGGTGTCGACGTTGAGCTGGTCGAGCTGGGTCGCGCCGACCGACCAGGTGGCGATCGCGGTGTCGCGCTGCCGCCCGGCCAGGGCGAGCAGCGCCGGGCGCTCCGCCTCGGGGGCCCTGACCGCGGCCGCGTACGTGTCGACGGCCAGGTCGAGCTGCCTGGTGCCGGCGGCGAGGCTGGCCCGGGCGATGTTGACCGCGGTGCCCGCCGAGGGCGGGTCGTCGAAGTCGGCGACGGCCGCGCGGGTCACTGCCTTCCAGCCGTCGGCCTGCGACCGAGTCGGGTTGGGCTCCGCCGCGCGCAGGCCGTCGAGGACCGGGGTGACCAGTTCGCGGATGCGGCGGGCCTGGTCGGTGAGGGTCACGACCTGCGCGGCGTCCCGCTGTACCTCCGCTGCTTCCATCGCGTCGATGCGCTGCTCGGTGTCGGTGCGTGGATCGGCCACGGCGGCACCGATCCAGGCGCCCAGCAGTCCTCCGGCGACGAGCGTGACAACCGGGATCCACCAGTGCTGTCGTTGCTTTGGCGGCGGCTTTTTGCGCATGGTGGGTCCTTCACGAATGCGCGCGGCTCGCCGAAGACCGCGGGGGACGGTGAGCGTCGATCGTACCGTGGCGCCCTCCCGGCGCCACGGCACTGTGTTCGCTGATCAGAATGTGCCGGCGGTGTTGCACTTCGCCTTCTGGACCATGCAGGCCTTCACCCGCCGGCCCATGGCGACGTTGTCCCAGGCCCGTCACCGTGCATCGACGAGGCCAGGACCGAGGCGAGCGCGAAGCCGTCCGCGTCGCCGCGGGTGTTGTGGCGTCGGCCCGCCCGGACGCTGTCGGGCCCCGCCGCGCGCGCCTGCCGCCGCCGTCGATGATCCCGAAGACTTCTCGTGCCCAGGAGTGCCAAAAGCCTTCGCGATCATGACGAATGCGCAGTGGATGCGGCCCGGGCCTCATTCGTGCCGGCAGGAGGCGCCGGCCTTCCGCCCAACGGCTTCCGCGGCGTGCGCCGTCCCGCGCCGACGGGGGCGGGATGGGGCGGCCAATCCAAGGTGGCGGCGCACGGAGCGGCACACGTCCGCTGCGGGGGTGCGCCACGAGTTACGTGGTAGGAAAAACTGGGGTCAGAGCACCAGTTTTCCTACCGTCTGGCGAAGCGCGGACCGGACGCTGCCGCGGCGCCTGGACCTCCATCGGATGTGATGCATCAGTTCTGATGCATCACGGTTGATGCGTGCTGGCGAGGTTCGTGGGGCCGCGGGCCAGCGGTGGCATAGGCGCGGTGCGGGTGAGTGGCCACGCGGAACCCGCGCGGGCCCTGCTTCGACTCATCGGCTCTGATGCATCAAGGTTGATGCATCAGAGCGGGTGCGTTGCGGGCGCGCGATTTGTGGGGGAGCTCGGTGTATAACGAGGGGCCGCCCGCCCGAGAATCTGGATGCATCCATGAGACCTGATCTGCAGGCCCGGCCGGCCGCATTGAGGTTCGCCATTGCGGCCGTGCTCGTCGCGCTCGTGGTGGGGAGTTGGCTCGGACTCCGGCACGGGGTCGTCATTCCCACCTTCGGGCGCACGCCCGCCGGGGACGTGCTCAGTATCGTCGCGCCGGCCCTGCTCACCATGATCGCGGCGCCGTTGGTTGGGTACCGGCGGCGGGACGCACTGCTGTGGGTCATCCCGCCGTTGGGTCTGGCGCTGGCTGCCCGGCTTGCGTGGCGGATCGCGCTGCTGCCGCGGCGGGACTGGGTTGATCGAAGCGCCGGATGAGCAGCCACAGGTCGCCCGCCATGTATGGGAGCAGGACGGCCTGCTACCGGATGCACGAGACGATGCGCGAGTACGTCCCGCTCCGCGGCGGTTTGGTGCGGCAGGCGCGGGCTGGCCACCGGTGACCTCGACGGCGGCGGGAGGCTGGGCGGCCGCAGCCGGCCAGCGGTCGCGCAGAGACCGGGCGCAGGCCGGGCGGCAGGCGGGCGCAGGCGGCAGAGGGCGGACGGGGCGGTGGGCGGACGTCGGATAGTCGACCTCGGGTGCATCCGGCGGGCGACGGCGCGCGACCCGCCAGGCCGACAGAATCGGCGACCATGAACGCGCCATACCCGCCCTATCAGGGCGTTCCATATACAGCTCCGGTACCGCCCAAGAAGTCCCGCCTGGGCCTCATCCTCGGCATCGTCGCCGTCGTGCTCGTGCTCTGCGCGGGTGGCGGGATCGCGCTGCTGCTCGCCGTCGACACCTCGGCCGACACGCCCGCCGCGGCCGGGAGGTCATCGGCGCCGGCCGTGAAAGAGACCGGCAACGCCGGCAGCGGTTACCAGCAGCCGGCCGACCCCTGCGCCCTCGCGGACGTCAAAGTGCTCGGGCCGCGCGTCGGTGAGGGCAAAGGCGAGCCGACCGAGGAGAAGACCCGCTTCACGCTCACCGGCTGTGAGTACTTCCTCGCCGCCGACGACGGTGCGCAGGAGCTCAAGGCCTTCGCGAACGTGGACGGCGACACCGCGGCCCGGTACAAGGAGTCCGCCGGGGTGTACCCGAAGATTACCGGGTTCAGCGAGGACAAGGTTACCGGCTGTGGCTCGCAGGGGTTCTTCACCAAGCGGCTCAGCTCCGGCGACCAGCGTATCGAGGCCATCCTCGTCTGCACCGACCGCAACCTGTACGTCGAGGTCCGGTTCAACGCCGGCGGGAAAGAGGCGTGGGACGCCGCCGCCGTGCGGGGAAACATGGTCAAGCTGGTCAACGGCATGATCGCGCACGTGCCCGGCGCCTGACGGTCTTGCCCGGAGGGTAGCCGATCGGCTAGCCTCCGGGCGATCGGCGGCGACCAACGAGGGGACGTGCCATGCAGCTTGCGCAGAAGGTCGTCGTGGTGACCGGGGCCGGCAGCGGCATCGGGCGGGCCGTGGCATTGGAGGCGGTCCGGCGCGGCGCCAGCGTCGCCGCCGTCGACCACAATCCGCAGACCCTGGCTGAGACGGCCGAGACGGCCGCGGCGGCCGGCGGCGCGATGTCGGTGCACGAGCTCGACGTCACCGACCGGGCCGCCGTGGAGGCGCTGCCGGCGGCCGTCGCCGAGCGCTGGGGCGCCGTCGACGGGCTGATCCACTGCGCCGGGATCATCCAGCCCTTCACCAGGCTCAAGGACCTGGACTTCGCCACGATCGACCGGGTGTTCGCGGTGAACTGGTCGGGCACGCTGTACCTCACCAAGGCCTTCCTGCCGGTCCTGCTGGAGCGGCCGGTGGGGCACATCGTCAACGTGGCGAGCATGGGCGGGTTCCTGCCGGTGCCCGGCCAGACCATCTACGGCGCCTCGAAGGCGGCGGTGAAGCTGCTGACCGAGGGGCTGCACGCCGAGTGCGCCGGCACCGCCGTGCGCGTGACGGTGGTGTTCCCGGGCGGCGTCGCCACCAACATCACCACCAACTCCGGCGTGAACATCCCGGTCGCCGGCGACACCGCGAACCGGAAGATCACGACGCCGGAGCGTGCCGCGAACGACATCCTCGACGGCATGGAGCGCGACGCCTACCGGGTGCTCATCGGCGGCGACGCGCGACTCATGGACCGGCTGTACCGGCTCAACCCGAGACGCGCCGCCAGCCTCATCGCCGAGAAGATGCAGGACCTGCTGCAGCGATGAGGCCGGCGGGACCGATGAGCTACCGGGTCCCGGGATGCCCACCGCTGAGGTGGGCACACATGGACAGCAGCTCGTCGAGCAGCACCGGGTCCCGGTGGGCCGGGCCGGGCCGCCAGTCGCGGTCGGTGAAGTACTCGCCGGAGGCCGGCTCGTCGGCGACGGCCAGCCGGGCCGGGGTCCGGGCCGCGTCAGCGGGATCGGTGGGCGCGCTCGCGCCGCCCATCCGGGTGCGGACCCAGCCCGGATCGACCGCGTTGCTGCGCACGTCCGGCCAGCGCCGGGCGAACGCGAAGGCGAGCAGCATGCAGTACAACTTGGATGAGCAGTAAGCCTCGTAACCGCTCCACTGGCGGCGCTCGTAGTTCACGTCGCTCAGCTCGGTGATGCCCTCCGCGGCGAGCGCCGACGACATGAACACCAGCCGGGCCGGGCGGGGCATGAGTGCCGTGAGCAGGTACGGCGCCAGGACGTTGACCTGGAACGTGGAGTCCAGGCCGTCCTCCGTGAGCGCCCGCTCGGAGCTGTCGAGGCGGGCGATGCCCGCGTTGTGAACCACGGCGTCGAACCGGCCGAGGGTGGCGGCGAGCGCCCGGGTCTGCTCGAGCGAGGCGAGGTCGCCGACGACCACGCCGGCCGCGGCCCGCACCGCGGCCTTCGCGGCCACCGCCCGCTCCTCGGTGCGGGCGTGCAGGACCACGCGGTGCCCGGCGGCGGTGAGTTGCTGCGCTATCTGCTGGCCGATGCCGTCGGCCGAACCAGTGACAAGGATGTCGGTCATGGCTGCGCATGATCGCAGCGGGCAATTGTGATCCATTTGCAGCCGGATTGCGGGACACATCGCGGGACTTCCGCCTCATCCGGCGGGGGTCCGAAAGCCCTGCGGCGCGTGGCCCAACCGCGAGAGGGTAGAGATGACACGGACCGCGGATCGCACGCAGGAAGGAACCTTCGGTGACGACTGTTGCCCAGGCCCAGGTCGGACAGCTCAGCGACGAAGATGTCGCGCAGCTCGACGCCTGGTGGCGAGCTGACAACTATCTCACGATCGGCCAGATCTACCTGCAGGACAACCCGCTGCTGCGCCGCCCCCTCGAACCGGGCGACATCAAGCCGCGCCTCCTCGGGCACTGGGGCACCAGCCCGGGCCTGTCCTTCGTCTACGCCCACGTGTCCCGCCTCATCCGGATGACCGGCCAGCAGGCGATCTACCTCGCCGGCCCGGGCCACGGCGGCCCGGCCCTCGTCGCCGCCGGCTACCTGGAAGGCACGTACAGCGAGATCTACCCCGCCGTGTCGCAGGACGAGGCGGGCCTGCTGCGCCTGTTCCGCCAGTTCTCCAGCCCCGGCGGCATCCCCAGCCACGTCTCGGTGACCACGCCCGGGTCGATCCATGAGGGCGGCGAGCTCGGCTACGTGCTGGTGCACGCATTCGGCTCGGTGATGGACAACCCCGACCTGATCAGCGTGGCCGTCGTCGGTGACGGCGAGGCGGAGACCGGCCCCCTGGAGGGCTCCTGGAAGGGCATCTCGTTCCTCAACCCCACGCGGGACGGCGCGGTGCTGCCGATCCTGCACCTCAACGGCGCGAAGATCGCCGGCCCGACCGTCCTGGCCCGCAAGGACCCGGCCGAGGTGCGCTCCCTGCTGGAGGGCCACGGCTACGAGGTGCTCGAGGTCGAGGGCGACGACCTGCCGGGCATGCACCACCGCTTCGCCGCGACGCTCGCCGAGGCCTGGGGCCGCATCCGGGCGATCCAGCGCTCGGCCCGCGAGGGCACCTGGGACGGGACCCGCCCGCGCTGGCCGCTCATCGTCCTGCGCACCCCGAAGGGCTGGACCGGCCCCGACAAGGTCGACGGCATCCAGGTCACCGGCACGTGGCGGTCCCACCAGGTGCCGCTGTCCGGCGTCAAGGACAACCCCGAGCACCTTGCGCTGCTGGAGCAGTGGCTCCGGTCGTACCGGCCGGAGGAGCTGTTCGACGCCGACGGCGCGCCGGTCGAGCTCGTCCGCGCCCTCAACCCCGCGGGGGACCTGCGGATGAGCGCCAGCCCGCACGCCAACGGCGGCCTGCTGACCCGCGACCTCGACATCCCCGACTTCCGCGACTACGCCGTCGAGGTCGGCACGCCCGGCGTGGGCCGGGCCGAGTCGACCCGCCGCCTCGGCGAGCTGCTGCGCGACGTCTACGCGGCCAACCCCGACAACTTCCGGCTGTTCTGCCCCGACGAGACGAACAGCAACCGGCTCGGCGCCGTGTTCGAGGTCTCCGACCGGGCGTTCGCGGAGCGGGTCCTGCCCGGCGACGTGGCCATCAGCCGCGACGGGCGGGTCATGGAGGTGCTGTCGGAGCACAACTGCCACGGGTGGCTGGAGGGCTACACGCTGACCGGCCGGCACGGCATGTTCGCCACGTACGAGGCGTTCGCCATGGTGTCCGCCTCGCAGACGGTGCAGCACGGCAAGTGGCTGCAGGAGGCGAAGCGGCTCGACTGGCGGGCCAAGGTGCCGAGCCTCAACGTCCTGCTCACCTCCACGGCCTGGCGCAACGACCACAACGGCTTCTCGCACCAGGGCCCCGGCCTCATCCAGGTGGTGCTGACCCAGCGCGGCGACATCGCCCGGGTCTACCTGCCGCCGGACGCCAACTGCCTGCTGTCGGTCGCCAACCACTGCCTGCGCTCGCGCTCGTACATCAACCTCATCGTCATCGACAAGCAGCCGCAGCTGCAGTGGCTGACGATGGACGAGGCGATCGAGCACTGCGCCCGCGGCGCCGGGATCTGGGACTGGGCCGGCACCGACGACGGCTCCGCGGACCCCGACATCGTCCTGGCCTGCGCCGGCGACGTCGTCACGATGGAGACCGTCGCGGCCGCGCGGCTGCTCCGCGAGCGGCTGCCCCAGCTGCGGGTGCGCGTGGTCAACGTGGTCGACCTCATGGCGCTGCCCCGGCCCAAGGACCATCCGCACGGGATGAGCGAGACCCGGTTCAAGGAGCTGTTCACCGACACCGTCGACGTGGTGTTCGCCTTCCACGGCTACCCGGGCGCGATCCACCAGCTCGTGCACGGCCGGCCGGACGCCGACCGGTTCCGGGTCCGCGGCTTCATCGAGGAGGGCACGACCACGACGCCGTTCGACATGACGGTGCGCAACCGCGTGTCGCGGTACCACCTGGTGATGGACGCCATCAACAACGCCAAGCGGCTGCCGCGGGGCGCCTCCGACCTCAAGGCGTGGTGCGAGGCGAAGCTCGCCGAGCACGACCGGTACGTGGTCGAGCACCTCGAGGACATGCCCGACGTGCGCGACTGGACCCTGGGCGACTGGGCCGAGCGGGGTTGACCGGCGGGTCGGGGTGCATGGTGGAATCCATGCACCCCGACACCCCCGGAGGACCCCATGACCGACACCGAGGCCGAGCGGCAGCGCATCCGCGCCGCTCACCTCCGCGCCGCCGCCGAGCGGCCCGCCTCCACCGCTCGCGGGCTGCACCACAGCGCCCTGATCTCCAGTGACGTGGAGCGGACCGTCCGCTTCTACCAGGACCTGCTCGGCTTCCCGCTCACCGAGCTCATCGAGAACCGTGACTACGCCGGCTCGTCGCACTTCTTCTTCGACATCGGCAACGGCAACCTGCTCGCCTTCTTCGACTTCCCCGGCCTCGACGTCGGCCCCTACGCCGAGGTCCTCGGCGGCCTGCACCACGTGGCGATCTCGGTCGAGCCGGACCGCTGGCACGAGCTGGTCGCCCGCCTCGACGCCGCCGGCGTGGAGCACGTCGTCCACAGCGAGGTCTCGGTGTACTTCCGCGACCCGGACGGCGCGCGGCTCGAGCTGATCGCCGACCCGCTGGGCGAGATGTACGGCAGCAAGGTCCTCTGACCGCGGGACCGACGGCCTCGCGGCCCGCGGGCCTGACATCTGTCGCCTGGTCGACACAACCTTCCCATCGCGCGCGGCGTGTTGTCGCCGAGCGGCCGAGACAGGCGGCCGTCGATGGGGAGGAAGGGCAGTGTGATCAGTGTGCTTGACGGGGGCCGTGGGCGAGCGACCGACAGTTCACCCCCGCGCGGAGTCACCTTCGAAGAGTTCTACGCGGTAACCTTCCAGCCGCTCACCATCCAGCTGTTCGCGTACACCGGCGATCTCGCGGCCGCGCAGGACCTGGTACAGGAGGCGTTCTGCCGGGCGCTCGCGCGGTGGAAGCAGGTCGGCGGCTTCGACGATCCGGCCGCCTGGGTACGGCGGGTCGCCTGGAACCTGGCCACCAGCCGGTGGCGGCGCGCCCGGGTCGCGGCGCAGTTCGCCCGGCGGTACCGGCCGGAGCACGTGCCCGCGCCCAGCCCGGACCGGGTCGCGCTGGCCCAGGCGCTGCGCACGCTGCCGCCGAAGCTGCGCCGCGCCGTCATCCTGCACTACCTGGCCGACCTGCCGATCAGCGACATCGCCCGCCAGGAGGGCGTCGCCGAGGGCACGGTCAAGTCGTGGCTGCACCAGGGCCGCACCGCGCTCGCCGCCCAGCTCACCGACAAGGAGCACCTCCATGGCTGACCTCGACGACCAGCTGCTCGCCGCCGCCTTCGCCGGCTTCCGTACCGAGGTCGCCCCCTACGTCAAGCCCGCCGGCACCGAGTCGGCCCACGCCACGGTGCGCCACCGCCGCCGGGTGCGCGCCACGGCGGCGGTGGCGTTCGCCGCGCTGGCCATCGCCGTGCC
>NZ_JBEXCY010000331.1:0-8680 GCF_040605515.1 Dactylosporangium sp. NPDC005572
GGCCGCGGTGTTCGCCTGCCCGGCGTGCCGGGGCGGGCTCGCCGCGACGCCCGAGGGGGCGCACTGCGAGTCGTGCGGCGCGCGGTACCCGGCGACCCGCGGCTTCCTCGACCTGTCCGGGGGCATCGGCGACCAGTACGAGCCGATGACCCGCAACGTGCCCCTGCGGTACAGCGGGATCCGCCCGGCGTTCCTGCGCTGGAAGGGCTCGAACTGGCACCCGCTCATCACCGTCGAGGACGAGGACGACTACCTGCGCACCCACGTGGAGCCGGTCGACGGCCCGATCCTCGACCTCGCGGCCGGCACCGGCCGGTGGACCGCCGTGCTGGCGGAGCGGTTCGGGCCCGGGCGCGTGCTCGCGCTGGACCTCTCCACCGCGATGCTGGACGAGATCGGCCGCACGCAGCCCGACGTCGTCGCCGTGCGCGGCAACGCGCTCAACCTGCCGTTCGCCGACGCCTCGCTGGGCGCGGTCAACTGCTGGAACGCGCTGCAGTCGCTGCCGGACCCGGCGGCCGCGGTCGCCGAGGTGGGCCGGTGCCTGCGCCCGGGCGGCACGTTCACGGTGATGACGTTCCGGCCCTCGCCCGACCCGCTGGTGCGCTACTTCCAGACCCGGCCGTTCGGGGTCGTCCCGGTGAACCTTTCGGACCCGGACGACCTGCGCGGCTGGCTGGAGAAGGCGGGCCTGACGGTGCGCGAGGTGTACACGCCGGGCACGTTCCTGTTCGTCACCGCGGTGCGCTCCGACGCCGCTGCGGGCACCATTGTCTGACCCCGCGCCTCTGGGGTTCGTAGGGGTTATCGGGGTGCGGGGGCGTCACTAGGTTCGTGGGCGCCGAATGATCGGACTAGAGACGGGGATTCCCATGTCCACGAAACTGTCCCGCCGAACCTTACTCGCCGGCGCGGCCGCGGCCACCGGCGGCGCCGCCGGTCTGGCGGTCGCCCCCTCCCCCGCCGCGGCCGTCGCCGAGACGTCGAGCGCCTGCCTGCCGGCCGCACCCTCCGTCGTCGTCCCGCCGAGCGACCAGCGCTACGCCGACCTCGTGCGCAGCTGGAACGGCCGCTTCGTCGGCAACCCCGACTACGTACAGGTCGTCAACACGACCGCCCAGGTCGAGCAGGCCGTGCAGGCGGCGGTCCGGGCGCGCAAGCAGATCGCGGTGCGCAGCGGCGGGCACTGCGTCGAGGGCTTCGTCACCGACCCCAACGTCAAGGTCCAGATCGACATGTCGCGGATGACCGAGATCGCGTTCGACAGGTCCCGCAACGCGTTCCTCATCGAGCCCGGCGCGACCCTGCGCGACGTGTTCCGCAAGCTGTACACCGAGTACGCCGTGACCGTGCCCGCCGGCACCTGCCCTTCCGTCGGTGCCGGCGGGCACTTCCAGGGCGGCGGCTTCGGCGCCCTGTGCCGGCGCAACGGGCTCTCCTCCGACTGCATCTACGCGGTCGAGGTGGTCACCGTGACCGCGTCGGGCAACGTGAAGACGATCGTGGCGACCCGCGAGGCGGGCGACCCCAACCGCGAGCTGTGGTGGGCCCACACCGGTGGCGGCGGCGGCAACTTCGGCGTCGTCACGAAGTACTGGATGCGCGCCTGGGGCGCCACCGGCAGCAACCCGGCGACGCTGCTGCCGGCACCGCCGCGGATGAGCCGGAGCCTCGCGTTCGTCTTCCCGTGGGCCGCACTGACCCAGGCGACGTTCACCCAGCTGCTGAAGAACTACATCAACTGGCACCTGGCCAACTCGGGCCCGGCCTCGCCGTTCACGGCGCTGAACGCCACGCTCATCGCGGCGCACAAGAACTCGTTCCCGGCCAACCTGCTCTCGGTGGTCGTCGACCCCACCGACCCCGCGACCAACGACCTGGTGGCCCAGTTCAAGGCGGCGGTCGTCGACCCGGTCGGCGCGCCGTACCAGCTCACCGACTCGACCCGGCCGTGGCTGGAGTCGACGAACGTCGCCGGCTACTCCGACACCGGCGACGAGGTCGGCCGGCGCAACAAGGCCAAGGGCACGTACCTGCGCGGCCCGTACAGCGACGAGCAGTTGGCGATCACCCACCACTACCTGACCGCGACGGACATCACCTCGCCGCTGGCGGGCGTGTTCTTCAACTCCTACGGCGGCAAGGTGAACTCGCTGCCGTGGGACGCGACGGCGGTACCGCAGCGCGACTCCGTCCTGAAGGTCATGCACACCGCCCACTGGACGAACCCGGCCCAGGACGCCACGTTCATCGGCTGGCTGCGCGACTTCTACCGCGACCTCTACGCGGGCACGGGCGGCGTGCCGGTCCCCAACGCGGTCACCGACGGCTCGTACATCAACTACGCCGACATCGACCTGGCCGACCCGGCGCTGAACACCTCGGGCGTGCCGTGGTCGACGCTGTACTACAAGGGCAGCTACCCGCGCCTGCAGCGGGTGAAGGCCGCCTACGACCCGGGCAACGTCTTCCGTCACAAGCTCTCCATCGAGCTTCCCTGACCCTCCGGCACACAAAGGGGGCCGGGCGGATCATCCGCCCGGCCCGTTCGCCGTTCCCGCTCACTGCCCGCGCTGTTGCAGCAGCCACGCGGCCCCGTCCATGAGGTGCCGGGCGATGTCGTCGACGTGCCGGGCGCTCCACGGCTCCAGCGGGGTGCCGCGGACCGCCTCGTTGAACTCGCCGACCTCGGGGCCGCCGACGATGCGGTAGTTCAGCCGCTCGGCCTCCTCCCCGGCGCAGGCGCGGCGCAGCGCGTCGGCGAGGTAGAAGCGCAGCGCCGCCTGCAGCGGGGCGGCGCCCGGCGCGTCCGGGGCGTCCGCGAGCTCGTCGAGGCCGCGGGTGAGGAACTGCCGCTCGATGCGCTCCCGTTCGGCGGGGTCGAGCGCGGCACCGCCGTCGCCGAGGGTGTGCAGCTTCTCGGCGCGGGCGGGGAAGAACGTGCCGCGCCGCAGGACCCGCTCGCGCTGCCCGTCCTCGGCGGCCGGGGCGGTGGTGAAGTCGTCGGGGCCGGCGGCGGCGAGCATGTCCTTGGCCCGGTCGCTGAGCCCGGCCTCGGGCGAGCACTGGTTGAGCGGGCCGGTGAGCACGAAGTCGGCGCCGAGCGCGAAGGCGGCCGCGACCGCCGCGGGCGTGCCGAGCGCGCCGGCGACGCCGATCCGGACGGGAGCGGCGAGGCCGGCCCGGCGCCGGGCGACGGCGGGCAGCAGGGTCAGCTCGGTGGCCAGGGGCGGGGCGTCCGGGGCGGCGGCGTCGACGCACACGTCGTCGGCCATGGTGATGTCGGCGGCCCGGCGGGCCTGGTCCTCGTCGATGACGCCGCGCTCGTAGAACATCTGCACGGTCTGCGGCGGTGGCGGCCCGAGGAACGCGGCGGCCGCGCCGACGTCGCCGACCCGGGCCAGGAGCCGGTTCGGGCCGCCGTCGCCGGCCAGCCGGTAGCGCACCAGCTCCGGTGCGGCCTCGGCGTAGCCGGTCACCTCCAGGCGGTCCACGCCGAGCTCCAGGAGCCGCTCAATGGTCCGCGGGGCCAGCGTGGGCCGGTGCGGGTCGCGGGCGACCGACACGCCCCACGGCGCCCCGGCCGGCAGCTCGGCCCGCAGCCGCCGCACGTCGTCCTCGACCCGCTCGGGGTCGAGCCCGGCGGTGCCGAGGTAGCCGAGCAGCCCGTCGCCGGCGAGCCGGGCCACGAGGGCGGGCGAGGTGATGCCGAGCGGCAGCCCGCCGACCGCGTACGCCAGCCGGGTCCCGTGGGCCCGCGCGAACCCCGGGTCCCCGAGGGAAGCGGCGTCGGCGCGGGTCAGCGGCGAGAGGTCCGCGACGCCGGTGATGGTGGTGACCGTGGTACCGATCGCGCCGAAGAACTTCGCGAGGGCCGAGCGCGGCCCGATCTCCAGGACCGTGCGTTCGGCCCCGGTCAGCAGCCGCATGTTGTCCAGCCAGCGCACCGGCCCGGCGAGCTGCCCGACGAGGTTGCCCAGCAGCTCGTCGGGCCGGTGCAGTGCACCGGTGAAGTTGGACGCGACGACGGCCGCGCGCGCCGGGTCGATCCGGTCGGCGAGGGAGCGCAGGCAGGACGCGAACTCGTCGCTGGCCGGGCGCATGAGGCTGGAGTGGAACGGCGCGCTCACCTTGAGCTTCATGAAGGTGAGCGCGGGGTGGGAGCGGGCCAGGGCCAGCCGGGCCCGCTCGACGCTGAGCGTGTCGCCGCTGATGACGACCTGCTCGGGCGAGTTGTGGTTGGCCACCTCGGCGCCGGCCGCCTCGGCGACCTGCACCGCCCCCGAGGCGGCGATGTCGTCGAGCAGCAGCGCCGCCATGGCGCCCTGCCCCTCGGGCACGGCCTGCTGCATGAGCGTGCCGCGGACGTGGACCAGGCCGACCGCGTCGGCGAACGGCATCGCGCCGGCCGCGACGAGGGCCGCGTACTCGCCGAGGCTGTGCCCGCCGAACAGGTCGGGCGTGAGGTCGCACTCCTGGACCACGACCCGGTAGGCGGCGATCTCGGCGGCCAGCACGCACGGCTGGGTGTAGGCGGTGAGGTGCAGCCGCGCGTCGGGCTCGAAGCACATCCGCATGAGGTCGAGCCCGACGGCGTCGCCGGCCTCCTCGAAGGTCTCCCGGGCGATCGGGTACCGCCGCGCGAAGTCGGCGCCCATGCCGGCCCGCTGGCAGCCCTGGCCCGGGAAGACCACGGTGACGCTCATCGGGCGTCCACCGCCTGGGCCCCGTCGACCCCTTCGGCGGCGCCGGTCGGCGGGCGCAGGAACCCGACCTCGACGCAGTGCTCGAGGTAGCGCTTCACGAGCACGTCGATCGGCGGGCAGACGATGCCGGCCGGTTCGAGCAGGGCGCGGGTGAACGCGCTGTCGGGCGGGCTGCTGCGGGCGTAGTGCTCCGGCCCCCAGGTCTCGATGCCGTACTTGATCATCTCGACCGTCTGGCTGTCGTAGGGCTCGTCCGAGCCCGGCGTCCGGAAGAGCCGCTGCACGGCGAGGCGGTGGTACTCCTCGATCGTGACCGGCCGCATCGGGTACCCGTACGCGCGCACGTAGGTGAACACGTCGTACAGGCTCTGGATGTCGGGGTTGGTGAGGTGGTACGTCTCGCGGTACGTGCCCCGCCGCATGGCCAGGTGCAGCAGCCCGGCCGCGACGTAGTCCACCGGCGTGATGTCCCAGTGGTTCGGGGTCATCGCGGCGATCCCGGTCTCGGCGACGGTCTTGAAGATGTCGTAGTAGGCGCCCTTGACCGTCACCTCGGCGAACGGATAACGGCCGGTGCGCGCGTCGCCCATGATGTTGCCGGGCCGGAAGATGTTCCACACCAGGCCCTCGTCGGTCGCCGCCCGGATGAGCTTCTCGGCGTGGTACTTCGTCTGCTGGTACGGCAGGTGGTCGTACTCCTGCCCGAGCTCCAGGTCGTGCTCGGTGAACGGCCGGTTGTTCTCCAGCAGCCAGTCGCCGAGGGCGCTGAAGCTGGAGACGTAGGCAAGGTGCTTGTGCGGCGTGCGCAGCGCGAAGTCGATCATCCGCCGGGTTCCCTCGACGTTGATCGGGGCGAGCGCGTCGTAGAAGGTCACGAGCACGGTGCGGGCGGCGGCGTGGATGGTCAGGTCGGTGCGGGCGGCGACGGCCTCGTAGTGGGCCGGGTCGAGGCCGAGGTGCTCGCGGGTGACGTCGCCGAGCAGGGGCGTGACCCGCTTGTGCAACTCGCCGGTGAGCGCGCCCTCCCGGTCGTACACCGCGAGGAGCCGGGCGATGCGCCGCATGGCCTCGTCCTCGTCGTCGGCGCGCACCAGGCAGCTGACCGTCGCGGTGGTGCCGGCGAGCAGGTCGTACAGCAGCCGCCCGCCGAGCACGCCGGTGACGCCGGTGAGGAAGACCGACTCGACCGGCAGCGGCGCGTCGAGCACCAGCGGCTCGACCTCGCGGGCGGGCGCGGTCAGCACCTCGGGCAGCGCGCCCTCACCGCCGGCGCCGACGAGCAGGCCCTCGCCGACGAGGTGGTCGGTGAGGGAGCCGATCGTGGTGTACTCCACGATGAGCGACCCGGCCAGCTGCACGTCGTAGATCTTCATGAGCCGGTTGAGCATCCGCACCGACGTCACGGAGTCGAAGCCGAAGTCCATGAAGTCGGCGTCCGGGTCGAGCTCGTCCGGCGAGACCTTGGTCAGTTCGGCGAAGACCTCGGTGACGGTCCGCAGCACCGACGCACGGAAGTCGTCCGGCTCGGGCGCACCGGCGAGCGCCGGCGTCCCTTCCGGCTCTGGCGCGGGCTCATCGGCGGCGGGAAGCGCGGTACGGCGGTACTCGGCGGGGACGACCCAGTGCCGGTCGCGGGCGAACGGGTACGTCGGCAGGCTCACGATCCGCCCCGCGGGCTGCCCGGCCAGGGCCGGCCAGTCGATCGCCCAGCCCTGCGTCCACAGCTCGGCCAGGCGCAGCCACTGCCCGCCGGCGTACAGCCGGCGCAGGTGGTCCACGTCGGACGGTGCGGTGCCGTCGGCCCGATCGGAGTAGGCCGGGACGTGGCCGTGGGCGGCGCCGGGGACCCGGGCGCCGGCGAGGTGGCCCGCCAGCTGCCCGGCCAGCTCCTCGACCGAGCCGGCCACGACCGCGAGTCGATGCTCGAAGGGCTCCCGGCCGCGCATCAGCGTCCAGGCGACGTCCTCGAGCGTGACCGCGGCGCCGGCGGGGCCGCGCAGGAACGCCAGGAGGTTGCGGGCCTGCTCGGCGAGGCGCTCGGGGCGCCGTGCGGAGAGCAGGACGAGCCGCGGGCCGCCGGCTGGCGCGACCGGGGGCGCCGGCGGGTACTCCTGCAGCACGACGTGCCCGTTGGCCCCACCGGCGCCGAAGGAGCTGACGGCGGCGATCCGCGGCGATCCGCCCGGCACGTGCGGCCAGGGCACGCTCTTGGCGGCCACGACGAACGGGCTGCGGGCGAAGTCGATGTTCGGGTTCGGCGGGTCGGCGTGCGGCGACGGCGCGATCGTCTCGTGCCGCAGCTGCAGCACCGTCTTGACGATGCCCGCGGCGCCCGCGGCGGCCTCCAGGTGCCCGATGCTGGCCTTGGCCGAGCCGATCGCGCAGTACCCGTGCTCGGGCGTGAACCGGCGATAGGCGTTGGTCAGCGCCGTCACCTCGATCGGGTCGCCCAGCGACGTGCCGGTGCCGTGCGCCTCGACGTAGCTGACCGCGCGGGCGTCGACGCCGGCCTGGACGAGCGCCTCGTGCACCAGGTCGGCCTGGGCGTTGGGGTTGGGCACGGTGAAGCCGTTGGTGCGGGCGCCGTGGTTGACGCTGCTGCCGCGGATCACCGCGTACACCCGGTCGCCGTCGGCCTCGGCGTCGGCGAGCGGCTTGAGGACGAGGGACACGACGCCCTCGCCGGGCACGTACCCGTCGCCGCCGGCGCCGAAGGCCCGGCAGCGCCCGTCGGAGGAGGCCCAGCGACCGTAGCCGAGGAGCACGAACTTGCCGGGGTGGATGGAGACGTTGACGCCGCCGGCGATCGCGTAGCCGCACTCGCCGCGGCGCAGGCTCTCCACGGCCAGGTGCACCGCCGTCATCGACGCCGAGCAGGCGGTGTCGACCGCCAGGCTGGGGCCGTTGAAGCCGAGGTGGTACGACACCCGGTTCGGCACCGCCCAGTAGCCGGCGGCGGGCAGGTCGACCAGCAGCTGGTACTCGCCGTAGGTGACGCCGGCGAAGACCCCGGCATCCTTGGTGCCGCGCCGCCGGGCGGTCTCGCGGACCCGGGCCGGGGTGTAGCCGGCGTCCTCCAGCGCCGCCCAGGCCGACTCGAGGAAGAGCCGCTGCTGCGGGTCCATCCCCTCGGCCTCCTTGGGCGCGATCTGGAAGAACCGGGCGTCGAACTTGTCGACGTCGTCGATGAAGCCGCCCCACCGGGCGTAGGTGGTGCCCGGCTCCTCCGGGTCGTCGCTGAGGTACCGCGCGTGGTCCCACCGGTCGGCCGGCACCTCGACGATGCAGTCCCGGCCGGCGAGCAGGTTCTGCCAGAACTCGTCGTTGTCGGCGGCCATCGGATACCGGCCCGCCATGCCGATGACCGCGATGTCGCCGGTACCGCGGACCGGCCCGGCCGGGGCGGGCCGCTCGGCCGGCGCCGGTTCCCGGGCCACGGTCGCCAGCGGCGCGCCGGTGAGGGCGGCGACCCGTTCGGGCCGCTCGCGGGTGAGGTACCCGGCGACCTCGGCGATGGTCTGGTACTCGAAGAAGAGCGTCGAGGAGAGCCCGCCGAACGCGTCCTCGAGGCGCTGGTTGAGCCGGGCGATGAGGACGGACTCGATGCCGTACTCCTGCAGCGGCGCCCGGGTCCGGATGCGCTCGACGGGCAGGCGCGACTCCTCGGCGAGCAGCCGCACGAGGTAGCCCTCGGCCCGGCGGAGCAGGTCGTCGCCGGCCGGCGCCGGGGTGGTCGCCTCCGCCGGTTCCGCCGCGGCGGTGCGGACCGCGAGCGCGGCCAGGGTGGTGCGGGCCGGGAAGTCCTCGACCGGCAGCGGGGAGCCGAGCCGCTCCAGCAACCGGCGGCGCCCGGTGTGGTCCAGGCCGAGCTCGTCGGCGGGCACGGTGAGGTCGACGTCGGCCGGGTCGACGCCGAGCAGCTCCCGCTCCTCCCACGTCCGAACCGCGCGGTACGCCACCGGGTCGAGCAGGTA
>NZ_JBEXCY010000332.1:0-8674 GCF_040605515.1 Dactylosporangium sp. NPDC005572
GGCCGACGAGCGCGCCCACGCGGCGGCGCTCGCCGCGGTGGCGGCCGTCTGGGCCCAGGACGGGTCCTAGCGGGCCGCGGCGATCAGCAGCTCGACCAGGTCGATGGTGGCCTCGCCGGTCCACACCACCGACGCCAGGGCCAGGGCCGGGATCAGGGCCAGGGCCGTCACCAGCGACGCGCGGCCGGCCGCCGGGCGGGGGTGCAGCAGCAGCGCCACGCGGCGCGGCACCACGCCGGCCGGGAGGGCCGCGTGCAGGCCGCGCGGCTGGCCGCCCGACGTCGCCAGGGCGGCCGTGCCGATCGCGTGGGCGACCGTGCGGCGGTTGCCGACGTGGCTGGCCGCGTCCTCGTCGGCGGCCCGCTCGACCAGGTACGCGACGTGGCGGCGGACCCACCACAGCGCCGGGTGGGCGGCGCCGGCCAGGTTGGCCAGCATGACCAGGCGGTGGTGGCGGCCGTCGAGGTGGGCCCGCTCGTGGGCCAGCAGCGCCTCGAACTGCGGGTCGGTGAGCAGGTCGCGCATGCCGGTCGTGACCACGACGTGGCCGCGCCGGCCGGGGCCGCCGGGGACGGCGAACGCGTCGGCCGTCTCGTCGGGCACCAGGACCAGCGGGCGCTGCGCCGGGCCGCCGGCCGCGGCGAGGCGCAGGATCCGGCGGTGGCCGCGCCAGCGCCGGCCCGCGGCGAACCCGACGCCCACGAGCATCGCCAGGCTCACCCACGGCACCCACGGCACCGACGCGGTGTCGTGCGCCACGACGGACGGCGACCAGCCCAGCGGGCCGGCCAGGGCCGGCACCTCGGCCAGGGCGGCGACCGTGAACAGCGCCAGGTTCACCGTGCTCGCCGCCGCGGTGACGACGGCGGACCAGGCGATGACGGCGGCGGCGCGGCCGGGCGGCAGCCGGTCGGCGAGGAGGCGGACGGCCAGGACGACCAGTGGTGGTACAACCAGGACCGACCAGACGAAGTGATCGAACATGCCTCTCCGTTCCGGCCTCGCCGGGCCGATACAGTCGGTGCCGTGAGCACATCACAATCCGCGGACGACGACAAGCCGACCCGGCGCCGCCCCGGGCAGCTGGAGGCCGAGGTCATGCGCGTGCTCGGCGCCGCGGCCGGGGCCCTGACGCCGGGGGAGGTCCGTGATGTGCTCGACCCGACGGGTGCCCTGTCGTACAGCACGGTGGTGACAGCGCTGACCCGCCTGCACGAGAAGGGCGTCGTGCACCGGGACCGCGGCGACGGCCGCGCGTTCCGGTACGGCGCGCTCAGCGACCCCGCCGGCCTGGTGGCCGAGCGGATGCGCCGGCTGCTGGCCCGCGAGCCCGACCGCGCGTCGGTGCTGCGCCGGTTCGTGAGCACCCTCGACGCCGGCGACGAGCAGGTGCTGCGCGACTTGCTCAGCGAACCGGAGTAGCCTGGTTGACTTCTACATGGTTGTAGAAGTCGGGAGGCCCTGGTTGAGCGTGACGCTCGACGACGCGCTGCTCGTCCTGCTCGGACGGGGGCCGTCGAGCGCGTACGAGCTGTGGCACGAGCACGCCCGCGTCCTCGGCGCCGCCCGCCGGGTCGACATCGGCCGGGTCATGACCGCCGTCAACCGCCTCGAGCGCGGCGGGCTCGTGCGGGTCGAGCCTCCCCACGAGGTCCGCACCGGCAGCGGCAACCGCCGCCCGTGCGAGCTGACCCCGGCCGGCCACCGCCGGCAGGCCGCCTGGCTGTGCGCGGTGACCCCGGATACCGAGGTCGAGGACATGTACGTGCGGGGCATGCTCGCCGTCGTGGCCGCCGACGAGGAGACGTTCACCGCGTTCGTCGAGCACGCCATGACCGCGACCCGGCTGCGCATCGCCCGCCTCGACCGCACCGCGACCGACAGCCCGGCCGACCGGGCCGGGGTCGCGTTCGACCAGGAGGTGGCCCGCGCCCTCGCGCTGTGGCTGCACCAGCTCCCGCAGCACCGCGCCCCGGCGTCCCGCTCGGAGAGGGTCACCGGCTGAGCCACCTGGCGCCGCACCGCCTCGTGCTCACCGTGAGGGTAGGCCCAGGCGTTCCAGGGTCTGCCGGAGCCGGTGACGTCCCGCCATGGACTCCGGACCGCTCAGCCGTTGCAGCACCCGGCCGCTCCAGTTCCCCGCCAGCCCGAATCGGGCATTGTAGGCCGCCAGCCGCTCGTCGTAGGCGGCGATGTGCTCGTCCGCGGCCGCGTCGTAACGCTCACGGTGCAGTACGGCCTCCTGGGGCAGCCGGGGCTTGATGCCGGCGTGCTCGGCGGGGTCCGGCCTACCGATGGCGAGCCCGAAGGTCGCCACCGTGTGCGGCGGGAGTCCCAGCTCCGTGGCGACCTCCTCCGGATGGTTGCGGATGGCGCCGACGAAGACGGAGCCGAGGCCGAGCGAGGCCGCGGCCACCACCGCGTTCTGGGCGGCCAGGGCCGTGTCGACGAAGCCGATGACGGTGGTCTCGAGGTACTCGGCGGCGGTGACCTGCGCGCCGGCGCGGTCGGCCAGCCGCTGCGCCCGGCCGAGGTCCGCCACCCAGATCAGGAACAGCGGAGCCTGCTCGATGAAGCCCTGGCCACCGGCGAGCGCGGCGAGCCGCGCCTTGCGCCGCGGGTCACGCACGGCGACCACGCTCCACGGCTGCAGGTTCGACGACGTCGGCGCGGACTGGGCCGCCGCCACCAGCGCGGCCAGTTCGTCGTCGGTGACCGCGTGCGGCAGGAACCGGCGCACGGAGCGGTGCGACAACTGCAGGGTGAGGACGTCGTTGACCACGCCGAGCGCGGCGGCCGGGTCCCCGTAGCGGGCGGTGGCAGACATCAGGCCGTGACCTCCTCGGCCGCGGGGCGCGGCCGGCCGGGCAGCGGCAGCCCGAGGCGGCCGCGCAGCGTGGGGTGGGTGTAGTCGGGCTGGAAGAGGCCGCGCCGCTGGAGCAGCGGCACCACCAGCCGGGCGAAGTTCTCCAGGTCGACGGCGGTGTCGGCCGGCATGACGGTGAAGCCGTCGGCGCAGCCGGCCTCGAACCACGCCTGCAGGTCGTCGGCGACCTGCGCCGCCGAGCCGACCAGCAGCCGGTGTCCGGAGCCGCCGGCGCCGCGCTGGACGAGCTCGCGGGGCGTGCGGGGTGCCTGCGCGATGAGGGCCCGGGTGGACACGCTGAACCCGGCCGAGAACGCGCCGGCGGGGATCGCCCCGGGAAGGTCGGCGGCGGTGATCGGGTCGTCCGGGCCGAACCGGCCGTCGGGCAGGCCGAGGTTGCGGGTGAGCGCGGCGCTGAGCCGCTCGATCGGCAGCTGGGCGTACAGCTCCTGCTCCCGGCGCCGGGCCTCCCGCTCGGTCGCCGCGACGAGCACCACGACGCCGAGGGAGACCTTCACGTCGTCGGGGTGCCGGCCGGCTGCGACCGCGCGCCGGCGGATGTCCTGGCGGAAGGCGACGGCCCGGTCCCGGGTCTGCGCCACGGTGAACACGACGTCGGCGTACCGGCCGGCGAGGGCGAGGCCGCCCTCGGAGCCGCCCGCCTGGACGACGACCGGCCGACCCTGCGGACCGGCCCGGACCGGCAGCGGACCGGCGACCGAGAAGAACTCGCCGGCGTGGTCGATGCGGTGGATGCGGGCCGGGTCGGCGTACCGGCCGCCGTCCTTGTCGGCGACGACGGCGCCCGGCTCCCAGCCGTCCCACAGCCGGGTGACGACGTCGAGGAACTCGTGCGCCCGCCGGTAGCGGGTGTCCTTGTCCGGGTGCTCGGCGAGGCCGAAGTTCGCGGCCGCGTCGGGCGTGCCGGTCGTGACGATGTTGACCGCCGCGCGGCCCTTGGTGACGTGGTCGAGCGCCTGGAACCGCCGGGCGAGGTTGTACGGCGAGTTGTAGGTCGTCGAGCTGGTCACGATGACGCCGAGGTGGGTCGTGGTCGCGGCGAGGTGGCCGAGGAGCACGAGCGGGTCGAGGCCGGTGCCGGGCGCCTCCTCGATCTCGCCCCGCAGCGACGGGCCGTCACCGAGGAACACCGCGTCGATCTTCGCGTCCTCGGCGATGCGGGCGAGGCGCCGGAAGTAGTCGATGTCGAGGTAGGCCAGCGGGTCCGCGTGCGGCAGCCGCCACGCGTGCCGGAAATGCCCCGGTGTCATCAGCGACAGGTTGAGGTGGAAGCCGGTCACGCCACACCCGCCGTCGCCAGTGGTCGCCAGCCGAGCAGCGGCGCCAGTTCCTGCGCGCTCGCGGTGAGCAGCCGGATGTGCTCGGCGAAGTCGGGCACGCCGGGCACGAAGCTCACCAGCAGGTCGGTGATCTGCCGCAGTGCCGGGTCGGCGGCCAGCTCCGCCGCGATCTGCTCCGCCGGCCCGAGCAGCGCCCGGTCGGCTTCCAGGTACTCCTCGACGCTGAGGGACGCCACGCCGTGCCGGGAGGACAGCCAGCCCTGCCAGCGGCGGACGCCGGGCGCGACCAGCCCGACCGCACTCGGCCGGTGCGGGTGGGGGTAGACCGCCCGGGACACCTGCACCCGCGGCGGGCGGTCGGTGCTCGCCCACGCCGCGAGGTACGCGGCGATCCACTCGGCCTGCGCGCGCTGCGCGGCGGCGACCGTGGTGTCGCGCCAGCCCGTGGCCCGGGACAGCTGCAGCCCGTCGCCGGCCCGGGCGGCGGCCGCGGCGGCCGCGTGGGCCAGTGCCGGCTCGCCGGTCGTGGCCTGCCACAGCCGGCGCCGGACGCCGGTGCCGGGCGGGTGCAGCGCCTCCCCGAGGTTGTTGAGTGCCGCACCTTCGAGCACCTCGTGCAGCCGGGCGACCGCGGCGTCGAAATGCCGGTGCCGGTCGGCGATGTCCTTCCCGAACGCCTCCCAGGCGCCCGGGAAGGGGCCCGAGCCGACCCCGAGCTCGAGCCGGTGGCCGCTGAGCTCGTCGAGCGTCGCCGCGTCCTCGGCGACCTTGACGGGGTCCTCCAGCGGGAGCACCAGCACGCCGGTGCCGAGCCGGATCCGGGTGGTGTGCTGGGCGATCGCGGCGAGCAGGACCAGCGGGGCGCTGACGTGCTCATTGCCCTGCCGGAAGTGCCGCTGGATGACCCAGCCGGAGTCGTAGCCGAGCCCCTCGGCGGCCACGAACAGCTCGACCGCCTGCCGGTAGGCGCGGGCCGGCGGCTGGTCGTCGTCGAGGTGCAACAGGAAGCCGAGGCGGAACGGCCGGCCGTCCTCGACGCCGCCGCCGAGTGGCCCGGTGGCGGGCCCGGTCACGGCTTCAGCCCGGTGCCGTGCACGCCGTGCTCGTCGATCAGTGCCAGCTCCTGCTCCGTCAGCGGCGGGAAGCCGAGCGCCTGCACGTTGTGCTCCAGCTGCCAGGTTGAGCTGGCGCCGATGAGGGCCGAGGTCACCTGCGGCTGGCGCAGCACCCATTGCACCGCCAGCTGGGCGAGCGACTGGCCGCGCTCCGCGGCGATCCGGTTGAGCGCTCCCGCTCGCCGGCGGTACGTGTCGTCGATGACGTCCGGCGACAGGAAGGCGCTGTCCTGGGCCCGCGCGCCGGCGGGGATGCCGTCGAGGTACTTGCCGGTGAGCAGGCCCTGGGCCAGCGGCGAGTAGGTGATGAGGCCGAACCCGTCCTCGGCGGCCAGCTTCAGCAGGCCGTTGAGCTCCGGGCCGCGGTCGAAGATGGAGTACCGCGGCTGGTGCACGAGCAGCGGCACGCCGGCCTGGCGCAGCAGCACGGCTGCCTCGTGCGCCCGGGCGGGGGCGTAGTTGGAGACCCCGGCGTACAGGGCCTTGCCCTGCTGCACCGCGCTGACGAGCGCGCCGGCGGTCTCCTCCAGCGGGGTGGTCAGGTCGGGGCTGTGGCTGTAGAAGATGTCGACGTGGTCGGTACCGAGGTCGCGCAGGCTGTGCTCGAGCGAGGTGAGCAGCGACTTGCGGGAGCCGCCCCTGAGGTACGGGCTCGGCCCGATCGGGTTGCCGGCCTTCGTCGACAGGATCAGCTCGTCGCGGTAGGCCGCCAGGTCGTGGCGGAGCACCCGGCCGAAGACCTGCTGCGCGGCGCGGTGCGGCGGCCCGTACCGGTCGGCGTTGTCGAAGTGGGAGATACCGAGGTCGAAGGCCCGCAGCAGGATCTCGCGCTGGGTCTCGAACGGATGGTCGGTGCCGAACTTCTGCCACAGGCCGAAGGAGATCGCCGGCAGGTCGAGGCCGGAGCCGCCGGCCCGGCGGTACTCCAGCCGCTCGTAGCGGTCGCCGGCCGCGCTGTAGGTCATCGGTGCTCCTTGCCGCGGCGCAGCGCCGCCGGCTGCAGCGACGGGGTGTCGCGGCCGGTGTCGCGCTCCAGGAAGTGGGTGCCGGGGTCGACGATCGCGTCGATGCGGTCCAGGACGTCGTCGTCGAGCTCGACACCGGCCGCCTTGAGGTAGGCCTCCAGGTGCTCGGCGGTGCGCGGGCCGATGATGACGCTGCTGACCGCCGGGTGGCCCAGCGCGAACGCCACGGCCAGTTCGATCAGCGTCAGCCCGTTGTCCTCGGCCAGCCGGGCCAGCGCATCGGCGGCGGCGAGCTTGCGCCGGTTGCGCTCGAGGCCGATGTCGAACCGGCCGGGGATGAGGTCAGCCCGCGCCGACTCCGGCTGCTCGCCGCCGATGCGGTACCGCCCGGACAGCCAGCCCGCCGCCAGCGGTCCGTAGCTGAGCACGCCGACGCCGTAGCGCTGCACGACCGGGAACACCTCCCGCTCCGCGGTGCGGACGAGCAGCGAGTACGGCAGCTGCTCGGTGTGCGGGGCGACCAGGCCGTGCGTCTCGGCCAGCCAGTGCGCCTCGACGAGCTGGTGGGCGGGGAACACCGACGTGCCGTAGTACAGGATCTTGCCCTGGCGGATCAGGTCGTCGAGCGCCTGCAGGGTCTCCAGCAGGTCGGTGTGCGGGTCCGGCCGATGCGCCTGGTAGAGGTCGATGCGGTCGGTGCCGAGCCGGCGAAGGCTGTGCTCGACGGCCTGGGTGATCCACCGGCGCGAGTTGCCGGCGTGGCGGGGGTCGTCGCCGATCTGCCCGTGGAACTTCGTGGCCAGGAAGACGTCGTCGCGGCGGTCCTTGATCGCCTTGGCGATGATCTCCTCGGAGGCGCCTTGGCCGTAGACGTCGGCGGTGTCGATGGCCGAGACGCCGGCGTCGAGGGCGGCGTGGATGATCCGGATGCTCTCGCTCTCCTCCTGCCAGCGGCCGAAGTTCATGGCGCCGAGCGTGAGCGGGCTGATCAGGACGCCGGTGCGTCCCAGCACGCGGTGGGCCTTGACGGTCATCAGGTGGCCTCCTCAGAACAATCCGGTGGTGGGTGGGTCGTCCCCGGTCAGGAGGAACGCGCCGGCCACGGCCGCCTTCCACTGCCTGGGGTTGTGGTTCGCGGCGGTGCGGGCGTTGCGCCAGTGCCGGTCGAAGCCGAGGTGGCGGTCGGTGATCGAGCCTCCCGCGACGTCAAAGAGCAGTTCGGCGGCGCGCAGCGCCGACTCGATCGCGATCACTCCGGTCTGCGCGACGGTGACCGCGGCCTCCGCCGCCGCTGCCCGGGCGGTCGCGCCGGTCAGGCCGCGCACGGCCTGCAGCGCCTCGGCCGCGAGCAGCACGACCGACCGGGCCGCGTGGGCCCGGGCGGCGATCTCGCCGACGGTCTGCCGCACGTACGGGTCGTGGCTGCTGCTGGCCGCGGTGCTGTGCTTGATCGGCCGGGCCTTCTCGCGGACGAACCAGATCGCGTCGTCCAGTGCCGCGGCGGCGATACCGGCCTGGATCGCGGCCAGGTACAGCTGGGCGAACGATCCGGGCCACGGCACGTCACGGCGGGCCTTGTCCCGCTCGACGACCTCGTCGGCCGAGACGCGCACGTCGACGAGCCGTGTCGTACCGCTGGCGGTCAGCCGCTGGCCGACCGCGTCGAAGTCGTCGAGGCGCTGCACGCCCTCGCGGTCCACCGGCACGGTGAAGCTCAGCACGGTCCCGTCCTCGGCGGTGGCGGTGCCGGTGAACCAGGAGGCGTAGAGACCGCCGGTGGAGTAGTACTTCTCGCCGTTGATGACGTAGCCGCCGCCGTCACGGCGGATGGTGGTGTGCACGGACCCGCCGGCGCCGCCGGAGCGTTCGTTGGCGGTGCCGGCGAACAGGTCTCCGTTGCGCAACCGGCGCAGGACCACCGACCGGTTGGGCAGGTCACGGCGACTCGCCACCTGGTTGGCGGTGAGGTAGCTGCTGCGCAGCGCCTGAGCCACGTTCGAGTCGGCCCTGGCGATGGCGATGATCAGGTCGGCGACGTCGCGCACGGAACCGCCGGCGCCGCCGTCCTCGACCGCGATGCCGACCAGGGTGATGCGCTGCTCGGCGAGCCCCCGGACGTCCTCGAACGCGTAGACGCGCTCGCGTTCCCGCTCGGCCGCGCCGGCCCGCAGACGGCGCAGGATCGGCTCGACGCCCGCGCGGATGTCCGCGACGGTGCGCCGCCCGGTGGCGTGGCCCGGGTGGACCAGCTCGGCGGTCACGAGGGCACCGCCGCCGGTTCACGCAGGCCCAGCGCGGCCCGCAGGGTCGCGGGTCGCCCTTGACCGGCGTCCACCAGCTGCGGCACCAGCGTCCGCAGCACGGCGAGGGCGCGCATGCGCGGTCGGCGGTCTGGTACGTCACATCCACCACTACTAGGCCAGACGG
>NZ_JBEXCY010000333.1:0-8379 GCF_040605515.1 Dactylosporangium sp. NPDC005572
ATGCGCGGAGTCAAGCTCGTACTGGCCATCGGTCAGGTGGCGGTCGTCGTCGGCGAGCGTGCCGAGGGCGGTGCGGATCCGGTCGTCGAGCTCAGACATCGTCGGTCACCTCCAGGTGGCGGGCGAGGGTCTTGCGGGCGCGGTACAGCCAGGTGCGCACGGCGCCCTCGTGGGCCCGGCACAGGTCGGCGATCTCGGCGACCGGCAGGCCGGCCAGGTAGTGCAGCACCACGGCGCGGCGCTGGTTCGGGGGCAGCTCGGCCAGGGCGGCCTCCAGGGCCACCCGGTCCGGGCCGGGGCCGGCGACGAGCTCGACGCGCTGGTTGCGCCAGTGCCGCAGGGCCGTGCGGGCGCGGCGGATCCGGCTCGTCGCCAGGTTCCAGGCGACCCGGCGCACCCACGCGGCCGGGTCGTCGTAGCGGGCGATGCGGCTCCAGCGCGTCCAGGCCCGGGTGAACGCCTCCTGCGTGACCTCCTGCGCCTCCTCGACGCTGCCCAGGTACACGGCCAGCTGCGCCGCGATGACCCGGAACTGCGCCGCGTAGCAGTCGGCGAACTCGGGCGGCGGGTCGGCGGACACGATCGGCGGCGGCACGCCGTCGAGCGTATGGATCGTCGTCATACCAGCTACACGCGCACGCCCGGCCGGACGTCACAGGCCGAAATGTTTTCGGCCGTGAATGTTCCACGTCACAACATTGACACAAGGAAATGGCGCTGCCACCATTCCGAAAAGGTTTTCAGGGAGGTATCCGCCATGCCAACCATCCGAAGGCCGGCCGGCGTCGTCGTCGCCGTCACGGCCCTCGTCGCGGGCGTGCTGCCCGCGATCCCCGCGTCCGCCGCCCCGGTGACGTTCACCAGCACGGCCGTCAACCAGGCCAACGGCCGCTGCGCCACCGTCCCCGGCGGCGCGTCGACCCAGGCCCTGCAGCTGCAGCAGCAGAGCTGCACGTCGGCCACGAGCCAGAACTTCACGTTCAACCCGGTCTCCGGCACCACCGGCACGTACACGGTCGCGACCGTGGCGGCCGGCCGCTGCCTCGACGTCAGCGGCGTGTCGACGGCCGACAACGCGCAGATCATCCAGTACAGCTGCAACAGCCAGACCAACCAGCAGTTCCGGCTCCAGCCGGTCACCGTCTCGGGCGCCACGAACACGTTCAACCTGGTGGCCGTGCACTCCGGCAAGTGCGTCGCCCCGGCCGGCGACTCGACCGCGCAGAACGCGCTGCTGGTACAGCTGCCCTGCACGACGGCCACGAGCCGGGTGTGGCGCCTGGCCGGGTACAACCCCGGGACCGGCGGCGGTGGCGGCGGGACGTTCACCAACCCGCTCGACCCGCAGGGCCCCGACCCGTGGCTCACGTACTACAACGGCTTCTACTACCTGGCCGCCACCACGTGGAACCGCACCATCACCATGCGCAAGGCCAGCACGCTCGCCGGGCTGAAGACCGCGCCGGAGACCGTGATCTTCAACCTGACCCGCCCGAACGGCGCCGGCACCATGTGGGCGCCCGAGTTCCACCTGCTCAACGGTCCCAACGGGCAGCGGTGGTACTTCTACTACACCGCCGGTCAGGAGCCGTACAACCTCGGCACGCAACGCATCCACGTCCTGGAGAGCTCCGGGCTCGACCCGATGGGGCCGTACACGTGGAAGGCCGACATGCTGGACCCGACGGCCGACAACACGTGGGAGCTCGACGCGAGCATCCTGCAGCTCAACGGCCAGCTGTACCTGCTCGGCACGTTCTACAACGGCGCGCAGCCGATGTTCATCCGCCCGCTGTCGAACCCCTGGACGGCGAGCGGCACCCGCCGGACCCTGTCGACGGCGACGTACTCCTGGGAGACGATCGGCGGCTCCGTGAACGAGGGCCCCGAGGTCCTGCAGCGGGGCGGCAAGACGTTCATCGTCTACTCGGCGAGCCACTGCTCCACGCCCGACTACAAGCTGGGCATGCTGACGTACAACGGCGGTGACCCGCTGCTGTCGTCGTCGTGGGTGAAGTCGCCGAACCCGGTGTTCCAGCGCTCCAACGCCAACGGCGTGTACGCGCCGGGCCACAACGGCTTCTTCAAGTCGCCGGACGGCACCGAGGACTGGATCGTGTACCACGCGAACAGCTCGGCGAGCGGCGGCTGCGACATGAACCGCAGCACCCGCGCGCAGAAGTTCACCTGGAACGCCGACGGCACCCCGAACTTCGGCGTGCCGGCCGCCCTGAGCACGGCGCTCCCCGTCCCGTCCGGCGAGCCCGCGGCGTGACGGCCCCGGTGGCGGGCGGCCGTTCCCTTCCCGTCGGGCCGCCCGCCACCGGCTCAGCTCAGAACGGCGGCTCCCCGTCCCATGGGCCGCGGAGGGGCTGCGGCACCTCGAGGCACCACCGGGCGTAGTCCAGCGTCCACGGGTCGGTGTCCCGGTGCAGCAGGGACCGCACCACGGGCCGCAGCCGGGTGAGCCGGTGCCGGCGGACCGCGGCGACGGCGTGCGCCCGCACGATGCGGTCGGAGTCGGCGAGCAGCCACGAGACGGCCGCTTCGACGTCCGCCGGCGGCGCGTCGGGGCCCTCCCACGCGAGCAGGTAGGCGGCCGTCCGCCGGCGCTCGAGGTCGTCGCTGACGAGCTCCGGCGCCACGTCGGCGTACGTCAGCCGGCGCAGCGTGGCCAGCGCACGCAGGTCGGGCGGGTCACACTCCCGTGCGTACCGGGCGACCTCCTCGGCGGGCGGGCGCTGCGCCCGCGTGCGGTCGAGGGCCTGCCAGAGGTCGGCACGGACCGACGGGTCGGGGTCGCGGGCCACGGCCCGGGCGAGCGCCGTCCATGCCTCGCCGCTCACCACCGGCAGCGCCAGCAGCGAGGTGCCCGCGAGGGCCCGCCGGTGCGGCGCCGGGTCCGCCGCCAGCACGTCGAGCAGCTCGGCCGCACCGAGCGGCAGCCGCTGCAGTCCGGAGTCCCGGTCGTCGCGCCATCGCTCGTACCAGGCGAGGAAGTCGGGGTCCTCGACGACGTACGGCCCCCACGGCCCCTCGTTGTCGAGGTTGAACAGCCGCCCGCGGGCCGGCCCGCTCACCACGAGGTGGGTGTACAGCGAGCACCCGTGCCCGGCGACGATCAGCGTGCCGGGCAGGAACACGCGGTCCCGGCCCGGCGCTTCGTACCGGACCTCCCAGTCGCCGATGTACCGCGGCCCGGGCACGTACGGGCTCGGGCGGGTGAGATGCCCGGGCGCGCACCGGCCCGGGCAGGCGTGGGCGAGCGGCACCAGGCCGGGGTCGCCGGTCTCGATGACGAACCGGCGGTACGGCTCGGGCAGCCGGACGCCGTGCGCCGCTTCGAACGCGGCGACCTCGGCCTCGGCCTCGGGAGGGTCATCCATCACGCTGCAGTGTCTCGACGGCGTCGGCCAGGTCGGTGACCGGGGCCCGGCCGTCGAGCTCCAGGGTCGCGCCGCGGCGCAGCAGGGGCTCCACCGTCGCGGTGTAGTCGGCGATCGCCTGCCGCTGGGCGGGAGTGCTGCCGTACGGGTTGTCGGTGCGGGCCGTCACCCGTTGCAGGAGGACGGCGAGTGGGGCGGTCAGGAGTACCACATGATCAAAAAGGGCGTAGAAACGGGCCTGGTTCCCCACGGTGCCGGACACGACGACGGGCTGCCCGTCGGTGAGCAGCCCGGTCATGCGCGGCTCGTCCCAGGTGCCGTCGGGCCGGACCCAGCCGTCGTAGTCGGTGTCGACCGTGCGGTGCCCGCGGCGGGCCAGCTCCCGCAGGAGGGTGGTCTTGCCCGCCCCGGACATCCCGGTCACCAGGACCCGCACGCTCAGCAGCGCACGCCCTGCTTGCCCAGCTCGGCGATGAGGGCCGACGCGGTCAGGTTGGTGTAGCTGACGTCCTTGCCGTTGACGGTCTCGATGACGTAGTCGTTGTCGCCCGAGTCCTGCTCGACCTCGACCGTGCAGCTGCCGGCCCTGGCGGTGGCCTCGTAGTCGTCGAGCTTCTTCTTCTTTTTGCCGTTCTTGGTGGTGGTGTCGTAGTCGGCCTCGGCCGACACGCTGGTGTAGCCGGCCTTGGTCAGCTGCTTCTCGAGGTCGTCGGCCTGCGACGAGCACGCGGCCAGACCGGCACCGATCAGCAACGTCAGGGTGACGGCAACAACCGTCCGGGTGGCACGCATATCGTTTCGCACTCTTTCGGGTAGCAATCGGGGGTCGGAGCCATCCATTCTGACCGACGCCCGCCACCGCACTGTCACCTTGCCGATGCCCCGCTGTCGGAGGTCCAACGCGCGCGGCTAGGGTGCGGTGGCGTGAGCGCCTGGCTGGAGGACACCCGCACCTCGTACGACACGGTCGCCGGCAACTACGCGGAGTTCGTCCGCGACTCCCTCCAGCGCGAGCCGTACCTCAGCGGCGCCCTCGCCCTGTTCGCCACGCTCGTCGAGGCAGGCCCGGTCGCCGACGTCGGCTGCGGCCCCGGCCACGTCACCGCCCACCTGCGCGGCCTCGGCGTCGACGCGTCCGGGATCGACCTGTCCCCGGCGATGGTCGAGCTGGCCCGCCGCGCGCACCCGGGCGCCCGCTTCGAGACCGGCGACATGACGGATCTCACGCTGCCCGACGCGTCCCTGGCCGGCCTGGTGGCGTTCTGGTCGACCATCCACGTCCCCGACGAGCACATGCCGACGGTGTGCGCCGGTTTCCGCCGCGTCCTGCGCCCGGGCGGCGTCGTGCTGGCCGGCTTCCATGCGGGCGAGGGCACGCACCTGAAGACCGAGGGCTACGGCGGCCTGCCGATGCGGGTGTACCTCCACCGCCGCTCGCCGGCGGTCGTCTCCGCCTGGCTGCGCGACGCGGGCCTCGCCGTGGAGGCCGAACTGCTCCTGGACGCGGGCCGCAGCGCCCTGCTGTTCGCCCGCCGCCCGGCCTGACAGAAGCGGGCCGGCCCCGGCCTCCCGGGTCGGCGGCCCGGGGTAGCGGCCCACCGCGGTCATCCGGCCGCGGTGTCCGGCGGGTCGTGGCGTGGCGGGAGGGCGAAGGGGTCCTCCGGCAGGAAGCAGCCGTAGTCCTGCAGCGGGTGCGGGTCGTCCAGGACGACCTCCTGCAACCAGCCGGCCGGGGACAACCCGTCCGGGCGGTCCGTGACCCGCTCGCCCGGGCGCAGGCCGCCGCGGCCGAGCAACTCGCCCGGCACCGAGTCGGCGGCCAGCGCTCCGTCGCGGTCCAGCAGGGCATGGACGGCGTCGCACACGTCCGTCACCTCGGCCGGCTCGCCGGCGGCGCGCAGCGCCTCGCGGGCCGCGGCCAGGAAGCGGGCCGGGTCGGTCACCACCACGTCGCGGCGGGTGCGGACGCTGATCAGCATGCCCGTCCGTGGGGGCTGGGTATCGGTCATGCCGACGAGTGTGGCGCAGACCGGGGCGTGCCGATAATGGGCGCCGTGATGATCGACACGGGGCGGGTCTGCCCGGGGTGTTCCGGTGAGCCTCGCTGCTGGCGAGCCACCCGCCGGCCGGGCTGCGCGGGCGGATGGTCCGCAGTCGCCCCGAGCACCCGCCGGTGCTCGTCGTCGGCGACGCCGAGTGGGCGGCGATCGACGCAGAGCTGGCGCCGTGGTTCGCGCGCCTGCGGGCCCGGGTCCGGGAGTTCAGTTCCTAGGCTGCCAGCCCAGCGCCGGGGCCAGCCGGGTCGCGACGTCGGTGAGGATCTGCACGTAGTCGGGCGGGTCGAAGGAGAACGGCAGCGCGAACGCGACCTCGTCGACCTCCTGGTAGGCGACGTGGGACTGCAGCCGCTCGGCGATGAGCGCGGACGGCCCGACCAGGTCCTCGGCGAACAGCATCCGGGCCGGCCCCTGCGGCGCGCGGGTGCGCGGGGTGCGGCGCTCCACGTACGCGACGTACTTCGCGTGCTGCTCGGGGGTCGCCGAGTCGGTCGGGATCACCACCAGGCCCTGCGAGACGCGGGCCGCGTCGCCGGCCGGGTGGGCGGCCCGGAACGCGCGGATGTGCGACAGCTGGATCTGGGCAAAGTCCTCCGCCTCCTCGGCCTTCACGACGCTGCTGGTGAGCAGGTTCATACCCTGCTCGCCGGCCCACGTCGCCGAGCGCAGGCTGCCGCCGCCGTACCACATCCGCTCCCCCAGCCCGGCCGAGTGCGGCTGGACCCGGTCGGAGAACTCCTCGAACCCCTCGGTGCCGCGGAACGCGGTCGCCGGCTCGCCGCGCACGTACGCCAGCAGCCGGCGGACCCGCTCGTAGGAGAAGTCCTCGGCGTCGCCCGTGCCCGGGTACAGCGCGTCGCGCACGTGCTCCCAGTGCATGGGCGGGCCGACGCTGACGCCCGGGTTGAGCCGCCCGCCGGAGAGCACGTCGACGGTGGCGAGGTCCTCGGCGAGCCGCAGCGGGTTCTCCCACCCGAGCGGGATGACCGCCGTGCCGAGCTGGATGCGGCTGGTGCGCTGCGTCGCGGCGGCCAGCACGGCGACCGGGGAGGATATCCCGTACTGCAGGTGCCGGTGCCGGACCCAGGCGGAGTCGAAGCCGAGCCGCTCCCCCAGCTGGATCACCTCGAGGGTCGCCTCGTGGCCGGCCCGCGGGTCGGCCGGGTCGAACAGGCCGATGGTGAGGAAACCGAGGTTGCGCAGCGGACGTGCCATCGGTCCATGATCCCACGCCGGCCGCGGCACCGCGCTCGCGCGCGCGCCGGGGTGGCGGTCCAGCGGCGGCCGCGGCCCGCATAGGGTTGGGGTGTGCCGAGACGAGCCCCGCGCCACGACCACGACGCCGGTGGGCCGGCCGAGCTCCTCGCGGCCAAGGCGGCGCTGCGCGAGGAGGTGTGGGCCGCGCTGACCGCGGCCCGGGTGGCGCGGTTCCCCGGCGCCCGGGGGCGCATCACCAACTTCACGGGCGCCGAGGCCGCCGCCGAACGGCTGCGCGGGACGGCCGAGTGGGCCTCCGCCGGTACCGTGAAGGCCAATCCCGACTCGGCCCAGCTCCCGGTCCGGCAGCGCGCCCTCGAGGACGGCAAGGTCGTGTACATGGCGGTGCCGCGGCTCGCCGAGGCCGACCCGTTCTTCCTGCTCGACCCGGCGCACCTCGCCGACAAGCCACGGACCGCGGCGTCGATCAGCGGGGCCACCCGCTCGGCCCGGCGGGTCGCCGTCGCCGGCCTCGCCCCGGTCGACCTGGTGGTCACCGGCTGCGTCGCCGCCGGCGAGGACGGGGCGCGGCTGGGCAAGGGCGGCGGGTTCGCCGACCTCGAGTTCGCCCTGGCGAGCGCGGCCGGGCTCATCGGCCCGGGCACCCTCGTCGTGACCACCGTGCACGAGCTGCAGGTCCGGCCGGCCGGCACGATCCCCACGACGGAGCACGACGCGCCGGTCGACCTCGTCGTCACCCCGGAGCGCATCATCGACTGCCGCGCCGTGCGGGGGCCGCGCCCCGACGGCGGGATCCGCTGGGCCGAGCTGACCGAGGAGAAGATCGCCGCGATCCCCCTGCTGCGGGCGATGCGCGCTGCCTAGCGGGCGGGTGCGGCGCGGACCGTGAGGACGCCTGCCAGGTCGATGTCGGTGGAGGTGCCGCCGTAGCCGGACTCGGAGACCAGCCGGGCGCCGAGCACCGCGCTCCAGAACGTGCGGGCCTCCACCGCCGGCGGGCGGTCGATCGTCCAGCCGCGGCGGGCCAGGACCGCCTCCAGGTAGTGCTCGGCCTGGCGGAACAGCACCGCCAGCTGCTGCTGGGCGAGCGGGTGCAGCTCCGGGCGCATCCGGGTGACGGCCAGGGCCTGCACCGCGGCCGGCACCGACGGCAGGGTCAGCGCCGCGCGGGCCAGGGCGGCGCGGAACGTCTCCGGGGTGCGCCGCCGCAGGCCGATCGGCTCCAGGCGGCGGGCGTCGCGCAGCAGCACCAGGAACGCGGCCTGCACGAACAGCGCGTCCTTCGACCCGAAGTAGTACGTGATCTGGTTCGGATGGGCGCCGGCCGCCGCGGCGATGCCGGCCACGCTCACGGCCGCATACCCCTCGGCCGCGAACAGCTCGGCCGCCCGCTCCAGGATGCGCGCCCGGGTGCGCCGGCCCCGGTCGCGCGCCGGCTCCGCGATGGACATTCCATATTTGTATGCGATACAAAGAACGTATGGCAAACCCCCGGAAGGAAGACGTGGTCGTCACCGGGCTCGGGGCGATCACCCCGCTCGGCGCCGACGTCCCCGCACTGTGGGACGGGATGCTCGCCGGTCGCTCCGGCGTCCGCCGCATCGACGACCTGGTCACGGACTACGAGTTCCACGACGACCTGCCGGTGCGCATCGGCGCGCCGATGGCGACCGCGCCCGCCACGCTGCTGGACCGGGTCCAGGCCCGCCGCATGGACC